>JAAEPA010000001.1 GCA_024222475.1 Gammaproteobacteria bacterium
CAGCAATTCCACTCCATCAATCGTTGGCCAATTCGCCTCCACAATCGCCATCGCCTGCTTGGACAACGGCACCTTGTGTTCACGGCGCATTTTCATGCGTTCTGCCGGAATCGTCCAAACGCGATTCTCCAGGTCAAACTCACCTTTCTTGGCGCCTCTTGTTTCACCTGGCCGCGTCATGGTGAGTATTTGAAACCGCATTGCATCCACTATAATCGGCCAGCCGGTGAATTCGTCAAAGCTGCGCAGCAGTTCCCCGAACTGTTTCTCATCGGTAATTGCTGCACGGCCGGTGACCTTGGGTGGCAGCAGGGCATCCCTTAACGGAAAGGTGGGGTCATTCTCAGCCCGTAAGGTGACGATGGCCAAACGGAACACTCCCGACAATGCCCCGCGCATCTTTTTTGCGGTCTCCCGTCGCCCACTCTTTTCGATGCTCTTGAGCAGGTACAGAAGTTCGGCAGACGTGATGTCGTTAATCGGTCTGTTGTGTATGGGCTTGGCGAGGTCCAGGAGATACCATCGCTTCTTGCGCATTGTCGCTGGCGCCAACTCACGCTCCGACATACTTTCTATATATTCCTCGGCGACCAGCTTGAACGTAGTCCGGGACGCCAGTTCAGCGTCCAACTGATCCAACTTCTTTTGCACCGCCGGATCGGTGCCTTCGGAAAGGAGTTCGCGCGTCTCGTCGCGTTTGCGTCGTGCCTTGGCCAACGAGACCGCAGGATATTGCCCATGGGATAGGAGCCGCTCTTTGTTCTGGAAATAGTATTTTTGGCGCCATAGTTTGGAGCCATTGGGCTTCACCAGCAAAAACAGACCGCCGCCATCCGACAGCTTGTAGGCTTTTTCCCGGCTTTTGGCCTTCCTGATCTTGAATTCAGAAAGTTGCATTTGGGGGTATCACCTCCGAAGACTGGTGCTGATACCCCCAATAGTACCCCCAAAACAACGCGAAATGGGGGTATCGCATGTTTTGCTATGTTCAGCAGAACAACACAAAAATGCTTAAAAATCAATCGCTAAGAGCAGCTATGGGAAGGAAGAGTGGTGTAGAAGAGGACTCGTAAATTACATATAGTAGTTTGAAAAAACAGAAGAAACTGAAATCGGAAAATCCCTCGTACCCCTAGTGATACCCCAGTTCCTCTTTTTGTATCGGGGTTGGATGCCAAATAGAGGAACATACCAGTCCAACAGGAACATCATTTGAAGAGGTTTGGCCGCTACAAGGGTCAAAACTGAGATCGGCTCGCGATCGTCTGATTATGATATCTCAGTTGTGTCCAATTCCTGCCGACCATTGACAAATTGGTTCCGATGAGGATTCTTCCGTTTGGCTTCCGTGCACAGATCCCGAATCCGGACATACACAGCTTGTCGCAATGAGGGCATGCTTCGATAGGCGGCAAGGGAAAATGACCCGAAACAGACCTTCACCTTATTCACATCAAATGACGGCAGAGCGGACATATTGACCATGGTCGCAAGCGTCCAATATCCGAATTGCGTCACAGGGCGAATTTGCAAGAAGTGCTTTAAGCCGACACACAGTTGTCTCCTCGAAACGACATGCTATCCGCTGCTGCACGGGCGCTATTGCTCCAGCACACGCAGTGCGGGCGAGGTGCCGCGGCGCGCGGCCAAAATACTCGGAGTTGCCCTAGTACGGCATGTACCCACCTGTTGGGATCACCAGGTTATTCAGGAATCTCCTGGACGATATACCTGCTGTCCATGCGGCAGCTCATCGGATTCTGTTTGCCGGGATCAGCGCCGTCCAAGATCACCCATAAGTGCTCCCGCGATATAGCGAGCCCTTCCGCTGATGTCGGCAAATCACCAACTTCTTCCGGCCGAATAGTTTCGCCATGTTCCAACATTGCAGCGTCGAATCTCCACAGCGCGTGAGGCTTCTTGCTGTCAGTCACCGATCCTGAAATACCCCATATCTTGTCACCTTGAGCCGACAATTCGCGGATACCGAATCCGGCGAGATCGAGGAATGTGACGGCATCAAAGGCTAACCGGTCCTGATCCGCCCTCAGCCGCATCACCACGGCCTTGCCATCAACCAGCGGCGCGCGTAATCCGACCCAGACTTGTCCCGCCGAACCGTCCGTAGCTGCAAATACAGCCGCTTCGATGTTGAGTGCTGGATCGTCATTGCAGGCCTCCTCCCTTTTTGGATTGGCGGGCTGATCGTTTGCCGCATCGGCACTGTCCTCACTGTTTTTGATGGCAGCGCATACCCTCTGCGTTACAGAATCCAGATCATCCCCGAACAGCCGGTGGCATTTGTGTTTTTTTGATCTAACCGGGAGATTTGAACCCGGGGCAATGCCGGTTGAATTCAGTTTGCCCTGCGCGAATATCCGGCGCTTCGATCTTGTCTTGCAGTCGTTGTTCCGGCTGTGGGACCCAAATATCATTACTTCATCGCCGCTCAAACGGACAAGGGCCTCAATGTCAGAAATCGTGAACATATCTTCATCGTCCGGGTGCGGGAAGGCTTCAAATGCCAGTTCTCGGCGGTTCTCCAGTTGAACACGCTCGCCTTTCTTTCCAATCTGATAAAGAAACAACCGGTCTCTTATCTCGTTGTCACCTGCCAGGAGACACTCCCCCTTCAACGGGATGGGACAATCGATGATTATCGCCGCTGAAGCTTCGCATACCGGATATCCGCCGAGGGATCTCAAATCACCGTCATGTGTCCCCGCGAACGAAGACGGGACGGTAGTAAACAACATAATTTGCGCAAGAATTAATCGGCGATGCCAGGACATGATGAATTCCTCCATCTATTTCGACAGGACTTTTTCCGGAGAGTACACAACAGTTAGCGTTCAGATCTGATTGACCCAAATGATGATGCAAACTCGAGGAAAAGACCCACAATTCCCCACAACGCAGTCAGTCCAATTGAAATCTCTTCAACTGATTTACGCGGCCATTGAATCTGTTTAGATCAACCAGATTTGTGCCAATTCCAGGTACTCGGCCCCGCTCACTGTATTGCCAAATTGAGTAGGACGACCAATTGCTTCGAGGCAATTTGGGCGTTGGTCGAGTGGTGAAGTTTGCAACCCACAAAGGACAATCGCTGAAATCCGGGTTCCCATACATATCCCAGAACCCTCTAGTCGTATAAATGAACGGTTTCCTGCCGAGTTCTGCCTCGATGACGTCAACGAATTTTCTGGCCCTTTCCACGAAACGTCCTCTTTGTTGTCTAGTGATTGACACCTCCAAATCTAGAGCGGGTTGAAGATCGCCGTGCCGATGGTTGACCCGAAGCAAGAAGTTCTCTGCCTGACGCTTGCCACCCTTATTGAGAAAGAAATGATAAGCACCCCGCAAATACCCAACTTCTCTTGATTTTTGCCAGTTGCGTTTGAAACGAGGGTCTTTGAAATCAAATCCCTCTGTTGCTTTCACAAAACAGAATTTGAAATTGCGTGGATCTTGGGTGACTCTATTGAATGCGATATTCCCTTGATGATGAGAAACATCGATACCATTTACTATAGCCATCAACTTCTCCCAATTGTGTGAACGTTTAAATATAACATCCCAATCTATTTCTTCAAAATTAGTATTAATTATCGCATGTCTCTGGATGGATAAAGTATTTCATACAACTGATACATCTGGATATGCCCAAACAGGGCCCAAGGTTATTCATAGTCAATTTGGTTCCTGAATGTGAATGGGTTCTAATTCACACACATTGGCAATATCCTCTATACTCAACCAGTAATGGCAATATTGTTCGCTTGCTCGGATTATCCAGGCCATCACTGAGCACCAGGGAGGATTAGGCATGGCTAAAAGAATCACGCTTTCCGAATTGCGGCAGATGATCCGTGATCTTGATGTTACAGATGAGGAAATCGCGTCATATCTAAGCATAGACAGTTCAAACTCGACTGCCTATGCGCCGGCCCTTAAGATCAACCCCAAGGCCGTTGATGACGAGGGGCTGGAGGGTGATGTCGCCATGGCCTTCTTCAACCACTGGGACAGACGACGGCGCCAGCGCAGGTACCGGCGAAAGATAGGCGCCGGTTGGAATGGTCTTAAGATTGTCTCGGAAGGCGATTCCTGGTTTCAGTATCCATTCCTCCTCAGGGATGTAATCGACCATCTGTTCGACGATTACGCAATCTTTAGTCTCGGGGCCGCCGGCGATCTTGTTTCCGACATGCAGCAGCAGGATGAGGTCAAGGATGCGGTCCGCCAGCATCAGCCGCACCTGTTTTTGATCAGTGGTGGCGGAAACGATCTGCTTGGCGGCGGCAGGATCAAGACGGCCCTTCATCCTTTCGATACCAGCAGACCGCCCCAGGATTATCCCAACGACACCTTTACGCAACGCCTCCGCGAAGTCATCGACGCCTATCGAACTCTGTTCGGCGACCTTCTGGCCGAGTTTCCCGGCCTGAAGATCATCTGCCACGGATACGACTATGCGCTGCCTGACAAGGGGCGTTGGCTGGGAAAACCGATGGAATCTATCGGGATCAAAGACAAGGCTCTCCAAGCTGATATCATACGCGAGCTGATCGATCGATTTAATCGGTCGCTCAATAATCTGGCCGGCGAATTCACCGGTTCGGTATTCCGTGCCGATTGCCTGAACGCGGTAGCAGTTGGCCAGTGGCACGACGAACTGCATCCGGACAATGATGGTTACGACAATGTCGCTGATCGGTTCCGAACGGTGATTAATTCTATAGCTGGCCAAACTGAAGCGGCGTTGGACGGTATTGCTCCCCTGTGCCCGGGAAAGGAGGCTAGCATCAAGGACGCAAGGGACCTGGAGCCGAAGGCCTTTCGGGAATTGGTGGATCATAGGGCACGTGAGATCCTTTCAGTGCCGCTGCCAACAACGTCCGATGAGAACCGGCGTCGCGAAATAGAAAACGAAATTTCTCAGCATTTTGAAAAAATTTCTGGCGGTGCCGATTTCCTGCCGGCGAGCTTTCTGCGCGATGGTGCAGGGAATGCGGCCGCAGTTTGCCGTATTAACTTGCCGAGCGGGTCTGGCACCGGATTCCTGATTGCGACCCGAAATTTCATCATGACAAACAACCACGTTATCGGGTCGGTCGATGAAGCGGAAAGTGCGGTTGCCGAATTCCGTTTTGAGGAAGGCGAAGACAGCATCCAGGTGAACCTCGATCCACAACAGTTCTTCATCACCTCTGCCGATTTGGATTTTACCATCGTCGGATGCGATGGCTCAGCACTTTCTGATATCAACCCAATTCCGTTGCTTCGTAGCCCGTCGACGGTGACTCGCCGAGAGCAGGTGAACATTGTCCAGCATCCACGCGGTCGACAGAAAGAAGTGGCCCTGCATAACAACGAAGTGTCACGGGTGAAAGACAAAGTCGTCTGGTATACGACGGATACTGAACCGGGTTCATCCGGCTCACCGGTTTTCAACAACTCCTGGGACCTTGTTGCGCTGCATCATGCCGGCTGGAACAACGGAGACGGCAAGGCGACAAACGAAGGCATCCGCATCGCTGCGATCGTGTCCCACCTACTTGCCAGGCAGCATTCTGAGGTTGGCGCGTCAAACGAACTTTATGATCTGATCGGCACAATACCCGACAGCTCACCGCATCTGGGTTTCTTTGATATCGCTGGCATTACCGGGACCAATCTGTTGGAGGTTGAACTGCCGGAGTACCGTGGTTCGACAGATTTCGCCGATATTGGTTTTTGGAACATTGAGCATTTCAACAACAGCATTACAAACAAGCGTATCGAGAAGGTCGCAGGCGTCCTTAGTCACCTGTCTCTAGACGTTATGGGACTGATAGAGGTTGAGCGACAAGCGATGGACCGGCTGGTCAGTGCTCTTCAGGCATTGGGATATGCATACGCTTATAAATATCTGAATGTCCGCGGCCGTCAGGATCTAGCGGTCTTATACGACACCAACACGTCCGACGTCAGACTGGCAACGGACATTCTCAACCGACACGGCAACGCATGGAATGCAGAAACGACCTCCGGCCGAACAGCATTTCCGCGCAGACCGCTGATCGCACGTGTAAAGGTTGCGCCGCGCGTAGATGGTAACGGCAATAACGACGATAGCAGAAGCGTTGAATTCATTATGATCTCGGTGCATCTGAAGGCATTTGGCGACCCTGAAAGCCGCGCTCGACGCAAACTGGCCGCAGAAATCCTAAGCGAAGTTATCAGCGATATTCGCGAAACCGAGAGGCTTCCTGTTGTACTTGGCGGTGATCTGAACGAGACGCTGAGTACAGATGTCCTGGACGCACTGACTGACGCGCCCGATCTCTTCACGCTGACCAGCGACGATGCCGACGACAACGCCTTGTCCTACGTTGGCGCAAACCACCGTTCGCTGATCGACCACATCATCGTCTCCGACGACGTCATCATGTCGCCGATAAGTGGCGATGATGCTGCGATCGTGCGCCTCGACAAATCTGTGGGTGATTTCACACGCGATATCTCCGATCATGTTCCCCTTGTCATCCGGATGGTGAACAGGACTGCGCCGCTCCAGGTTGACGACCTGGTGATACCCAAGGACGATGTTTTGCGTCTGCCTGTCCCCGCCGGCGCTCAGACGATTGGAATAGAGTTCAAATAGCCAGGACCCGGGCTATCCGATCGGCCAGCGGAGTATCGCAGATTCCGATCCGGTTTGTTGCCAGCCATTGGCCTTAAGTTGAACGGGCAAAGCACCGCATTTTTGTGGATCTCCAGCATACAGGACGCACATGGCCGCTTATCGGTGCGCGTATCCGGCGTGCCTAGCGCCTCAGTTTTCGGACTCTCACCAATCATTGCGTCTGGCTCGAATATCCGGGCGGTGGTGGCATCGACGTGGCCGTGCAGCAGTACTTGTCTCCGACTTTGGTACAACTGTTTCCGCTGCATGGACATCCGGTCTTCGAGCACGTCTCTCCAGTGACGTCACAGTTGGGGCAGATACCAAATTTCTGCACCCATTGCGCGCGCTCAATAGGTTCCAACTTGCGGAGGTTAATGCCTGCAGACCCCAGTTTTTGTAGCGTCATCTCGTCTCGCGACTTCGCGACTTCCGATGAGGCCGCTGCGATTTCAGCCACAAGCTCGAGGAGGACCTGAGATGTCTCGGGATCTAGGGAGTCCAGGGAGTCATTTGCGCCAAGAACCACCAGGCCAGCATACCGATGTCTGGTGAGAGTCAGGTTTGTATATATTTCCGGAAGTATTGAAACCTTTGGCTGATAGAGATCAACCTCTTCAGCATTGGAAGCGCCAGGCTGCTCGCCGCCGATAATTTGAGTGCCATTGTCTATAAGGGCATCGTGAAAGAAACCGGGCCGCACACTCTGCATCGATAGTCCCTCAAGGTCACCAGGGAGGCTGATCGACTCATTCGCTCTAATGTCGGAAAAGCCCAGATGCCAGAGACCGAGGACTCTGACGCCATGGTCTTTGATTTCTGTAGCAAGGGCATCAGCGAGTTGCTCGTCCCAGTAGCCTGTGACATCGTCGTACGTTTCGTAGGCGAACGGAAAACCGAAGAACATGGCGGTTGGTGCTAGAGGCTTAGTATATTCCCAGTGAACGGCCACCAGGTCGACAATTCCGTCCTGCACTCCCCGGATTGCCTCGAAGCCATGAAGCCCAAGATTGAAATCCAAATGCACATCGAGGCATAGCTTTGATGCCGTCGATTCCTCAATATCACTTGCTTTATCCTGGATTACTGTAGCGAGGGTCGTGTTTCCCGCTTGATGGGCAAGGCGCAACGTAATTTCGCAGCCAAATGCGGCTGAAGGCGCCAACAGAGTGAGAAGCAACAGCGCCACTGCTTCCAATCGTAGCCTCATCATGAGCCGTCCTCTTAGCCGATTAGATTTGCGTCAAGTAGCCTTCCTATCAGATCACTTAGCTCACACTGTTCTGAAGGCTTGTACAGTAATCAAACATATGCCGAATTCTGACAAATTCCAACTTTTCAGTATGTGGAAAAAATCACAGAAGAGCTTACTATGAATCCGTAGACGGCATCGACACCGTTACCATAATTCCTGCGTAATCCCTGTTGCTTCACATTGCGCTTCGATATTCGTGTTGCCATCATTGCGTTCACTGGTTGTATTCCAAAGTCACTCTGTTTTGGCGGCTTGCTTTCTAACGCGCTGATGATGAATCTCGGCTCATGCGATTTATTTCATACGGAAGGATTTTTATTATCCAATCAGTTTTTAATACAATAAAAGCGTAGTAAACTCAAATAATATGCAAATCAACTCGAAAGTATATTAGCCAAAAAGTCAATATAGCTAAACGGCAATAAGGGAAACCAGTGTTTTCAATAACTGGTCGCCTGCTTTCACATTGGTTCATGGAAAGTCAATATTCCATTAAGGCTGTGTGCAAAAATAGATTGTCTATTGCAACCTATAATTTTATAAATACTATAGTGTATATTCAATGCTCGGGTCCACATATCCAGATGACTCCTATCGATCAATAACTGAATTTTGATCCACTTTCCCGCGTTAAACATCTGGGTGAAAAATGGGTATCATTTTTATGAAAAGCGTTTTCAAATCCCAAATTCTATTTGTCGTGTTGGCGACCTGTTTTGCGAGTGCTCCTGTCGGGTTATCGGGATGGACTGTGCAGGCTGCCGAAAAAAATACTGAGCGCCACGGTAAGCAGGCTGATCGGCTGACTGAGAAAGACAGTGCTCCCCGACAGGGCTGTGCGGCGATCCTGTTGGTTCAAGGAAATCTGACATCTGACGAAATCCGACAATGGGTTGAGAAACACGCGCGGGGTATCACTACACCACTAATGACCGCCGCAGCTCTGGGAAATCACGGAGAAGTAGACCGGCTGTTGGACAGCGGAAATGACGTTAACGAAATCAACGAAGCAGGCTGTACTGCGTTGATGTGGGCGGCGATGAGTCAGAACAAAGAAACTGTGAACCGACTGGTCCAAGGCGGGGCTGATGTTAATCAACCGGATAATGTGGGCCGGACGGCGCTCATGATCTCCTCGACCGCCGCATCGGTGCCAATCGTCTCTGAGTTGGTCGCAGCCGGGGCGAATATTAATGCCGCTCAAACCGGACAAGCAGGTGCCATCGGCTTTACACCCCTCATGCACGCAGCCGCCAGCAATCGTCTCGAGGTCGTTGAAACTTTGTTGGATGCAGGGGCTGACTTAGATCCAACCAGCGAACTTGGGTGGGCGGCGCTTTCGGTTGCTGCCACTAGAAGTTCGGTACCAGTTATCGCTGTGCTGGTCGAGGCAGGAGCAGATGTGAATGTGGCTAGTACCGGTGGATATTATTGGCCCAGTGGCCAAAGTCCGCTTATGCTCGCTGCCTACTACAATCATCAACCCGAAGAAGCTGTTAGATATTTGATAAAAGCCGGGGCTGACGTTAATCAAACCGATGCAGACGGTCGCACGGCTCTCATGTACGCCTCTTCGTCTCGGCAAGAGGTCAAGCGTGAGCCCGAAATACATGTGCCAATGGCTAAGGCGCTCGTCGAAGCTGGAGCCAATATCAATGCGGCAAGTACCGGTGGCAAAGATTCGCAGGGTTACACCGCGCTCATGGTCGGTGCCAGGGACAATCAGTTAGAACTGGTCAAATATTTGCTCAGCGTAGGAGCTGATCCCAAGATCCAAAACGCCCAGGGTGAAACCGCATATCAAATTGCCGAAAAACAAAACAATCCGGCTGTAGCCAAGCTGTTTAGAGAGCAGTGATCAACATTTTTTACATTTCCGCAGAGCGCGAACTATTTGTTGTATTGCAACTTAAAATTATTTCATTATCGTGAAACCAGTTCCATGGTATGCGGTGTCTTGTCTGACGGTAGGCGAGGTTGGTCACGGTATTTAAGAGCGAATTAAAGAGTCGGCGGTTTTTGAAGCAAGAAGCTGAACATCCAACCGAGACTGCAACATCTGTCTAATTTGGGGAGCATGTAATGAGAGTAAATCCACCAATAATTGCCAAATGACTCTAATTCTAGAATTTGTTCATAATTACTTTTTTGTCTCTGTAAGTGATCGTCTGACAACAGCTTCTGGTCGTCCCCATGACACCAAATTCAATAAGTCAATATATTGTTTCAACAAAGACTACTACATCTGCATTAGCTTCACTGGACTGGCATTTATCAATGACATGCCAACAGACGATTGGTTGGCATCGTTAGTACTGCGCGATGAATTTAGCGGACATGCTTTTGTGTCAAGAAGCGCACCGATGATCCCTTCTTCCTTGAATGAATTGAAAAACCTGATTGTTATCGGATTGAAACATGAACTAGAGAAAAATGCTGAACTGAGAAAACACGCCTTAGAAATACGCTTCACTGGGTTGGAAGCGATCCGTAGGATTTGGGTACAGAGTAACCTGGTAATTAGAAAACCGGAGCACTCCGAAAAAATCCATTTTGAAAAGCTGAATGGCTGGCTCGCTGGCAAAAATTTGCGTGCAAACTTGCTAGTGTCTGGAGGTTGGCATGACGCGGGAAAAGAAATCATAGCCAAATTTGGACAAGATTTTGGCAAACATGATGAAGGTGTTAGAATTGACGAGTACGTAGAAGAGCGTTTGATAGACACGTTGCGCAAATTTGCTGAGAGGTTTCCCGAAATTGGCGCGCATGCCATGGCGACAAGAACTTGGCTGCGCGACTACGAAACAACTATCTCTTTCAAGCCAGATGGTGACTACCCGCTCGAACCAGTGTTCGGTGACATGTTCGGTCTCGAAGAAGCCGCACACTCTCCTTGGATAATTGCACCATCAAGTTCCTATCCGCCGATCAAGTTTGTCGGACAACCCAGCCTAAAAATCAAGGGCCCCAACGGTCTTGGGGGTTTGCACGTCATTGAAATCAAAGGAGTTCCCCCCAATCCCGGTGGCTTCAGCGGTTTAGCATTCGAAACAAGAGAACGACGTCGCTGAGCTAAACAGATACCTACATTGAGACAAGCCGCTCCTTTTGGGGGCGGCTTTTTCATTTGGCCTTATATTCCCCGCACCAATCCAATGATGGCTCGACAGCTGGTTGCCACCAGTCTGTGCTCCAATCGGAAGGACACCTGTCGGTCGCGGCATCCTGGCGTTCTTGTCCGCCCTGGCCGAAGATGAGCGCGAGCGGATCGTGCGCCGCGCAAGCGAGGGCCGCATGGCAGCAATCGAGAAGGGCGTGAAGTTTGGCCGGAAGTTAAAACTCACAGAGCACCAGATCAACAGTGAGCGTCGGCCAGTTCGGCTGCTTTGATAATATCCTCTGACTGCGGTTCGGCGGCAAACCGCGATATGTTCTGTGCAACGGTTCCGGCAAACAACTGAATGTCCTGCGGCAGGTAACCGATGAATGCGCCCTGGCGTTCCGGTGCCCATTGGAAGAGGTCCGCACCGTCAAGGCGCAGCGCGCCTCGAAGCGCGGGATAGACGCCAACAAGCGTACGTGCCAGTGATGTCTTGCCGGCGCCGGTGGGTCCGATGACCCCCAGCCCGTCGCCCGCCTTCAGACTAAAGCCGACATTTTGCAGCACCGGATGGCCGACCGGTCCTGATACCAAATTTTCAACAGAAAGCGTCTTTGATGGAACCGGCAGTTCCATTCGCTCGGGTTCAGCCGGGCGATTTTCGATCACCTCGCGCAGCCGCTTGAAGCCCTGGCGTGCGGCAACAAACCCGCGCCATTGGCCGACAGCCTGTTCGACAGGCGCAAGCGCCCGCGAGGTCATGATCGACGCCGCGATCATCACGCCCGGAGTGATCTCTTGTTTGATTGCCAGCCAGGCGCCGACACCCAGAATGCCCGACTGAAGCATGAAGCGGAACGACTTGATGACGGTGCCGAAG
>JAAEPA010000002.1 GCA_024222475.1 Gammaproteobacteria bacterium
CGCGAACACGTAATAAATCAGCAGCAATACCAAAGCGATCGAACTGAGTCCGGGAACAGAACTCAGCAATGCGCCGACCACACGCCGCATCGATGGCACCAGGGTTAAAATACGTAGCACACGTAATACGCGTAACGCGCGTAACACCGCAAACGGGCCACTAGCAGGGACCAATGCTATGACGACCACGCTGAAATCAAAAATACTCCAGGCATCGCGGAAGAAGCCAAGTCGGTAGGTATAGATGCGCAACAAAATCTCGACGACGAAGACAGCCAGGATAAAATGATCGATCGCCAGCAGGATAATCCCGAAGTCGGCCATCACCTGCGGGACGGTTTCCAACCCGAGAATGATCGCATTGATCACGATCAGAGCCATAATACCATTCTGCATTGTGCTGCTTTCTACCCAGCGATGGATAGTCGCCTGGAAACCCTTCGCCGGGACGTCGCTACTTGTTGTCATATTTTTTCATCTGGTAGTATACCCAGCGTTACTAAATTGTGATGGCCTCACCAATTTCAAGATTGTGCTCAAGATTCGATTTTGGCACTATTCGCTTCAATTTCATTGAATGCAATGGTTTGTCGCAACGTGACACATATGAAAATTTTATCACTTGCCCTGCTGTTGATCGGTTTTCAGCTTCCTGCAGTAGCAGCCAATGTGAGTACACCAGGCGCGATTGTATCTCTTTTAAAGCTGCCGGGAGCACAGTTTCAATACGATTCCGCGTCAGATCTATCGATTCTGACCCGCGATCAGCAAACACAGTTCACGCTGTCCGTGTTACCCGCCACTGAACCCGAACTTGCGTTGCAAACCGTACTGAGTGCATTCGGTGGACAACAATATATATCGACGATAAAAGTGGAAAGCATAGCCGGACAACCAGCGGCCAGTATGCACGTGAAAATGCAAACCAGTGACTGGTGGTTGGTTGTCAAACTGTCGGAACTTAACCTGTTCATCAGGGTACAGGATGTAGCAGATGCAAAAGCGCGCAAGGCGGAGGTCGAACGGCTGGTCAAATCGGTCCGTTTCGCACCCGCATCAAATCCAGCGATCGTCAGCGGCAACTACATTACCGGCAGCAATTACAGTGGCAGCAGCGATAGTAGCCTGAGTGTGTTTAGTGAGAGCAGTATTTCGTTACAAGCGAACGGCGGCTTCAGCAGCTCGGCTTATACCGGCGTGTCCGGTACTGATGTCACTGGTCTAAGCCAGGGAGACGGTCCTCGAGGCTGGTGGCAAGTTCGTGGTAACCGTATTCTGGCTTTCGAGCCGCCGGTCAGTTTTTATAACTATCGTTTCGAAGCATTTTCAAATGGGCTGGAAGTCTATACCAACAACAATGAAAAACTACTATGGACCCGCAACTGAGATCAATCTGGCTGGCATCGAACTTTAGCTATCGCTTTATTCCCTGAATCCGTCCCTAATTATTCAGATACCAGTGCAGGAATGGAACCTGTCTCCATTAACACCACATGCCCCTTGGCGCTGATCTTTGCATGCTCGACGATGGGTGCAGAATGGGTAATCTCAAAACCCATCGACTCGTAGAATGAAATCAGTCTGCCTTTTTCCAGCATCGCGGTTAAACTGACATTGTCGTAGCCCTGTTGACGACCCAGTTGAGTCGACTGCTCGATCAATTTTGACGCGATGCCACGTTCTCGATATTCCGGCAGTACCGCGACACCACAGATATACCAGCTATTCAGCTGCCTCAAGATACTCATAAGGCGCATAAATTTCATCGGCCTCATAGGGCGGCGGGTGGGCATTTCTGGAGAAATTTTCCGCGATGATCGGGAACGCCAGAATCATGCCGACCGGCTCGTCATCCTGTGCTATCAGACAGTTTCGATAACTGTAGTCACCCTCATCCCTGGCATACCAGGTACTACCCACATCCAGCATCCAGACCGCGCAGAAAATGGTGTTATCAAGAACCTACCGTGAACCCGGCGGCATGCCCTATACTGGGCTGCGAAAATTTCGACTGACACGGCTGCGGCTCAAACCGATTTTTGGTGATCCACAAATCCAGTCGAATAATTGACAGGTTGTAATAATACAATGGCGAATACTGAACAAGGCACTACAAAAACAACCGGAGAGTTTCTGGTCGAACTGCTGGATAATTACGGTATAGATATCGTATTTGGCATCCCTGGGGTGCATACCGTTGAATTATACCGGGGATTGCCCCGCACCAGCCTGAAACATATAACGCCGAGACACGAACAGGGTGCCGGCTTCATGGCGGACGGCTATGCCCGTGCCAGTGGCAAGCCGGCAGCATGCTTTATCATTTCCGGCCCCGGCATGACGAATATCATGACCGCCATGGCGCAGGCATATTCTGACTCTGTGCCCATGCTGGTCATCTCGAGTGTAAACAATTCATTCGAACTCTCGCTAGGCCAGGGTCGTCTACATGAACTTCCCAATCAGCGCCAGGTTACCGATGGCGTTTCGGTATTCAGCCACACCCTGAATCGACCCGAAGAATTACCAGAAGTAATGGACCGGGCCTTTGCTGTTTTCCAAAGCACTCGACCGGGGCCGGTTCACATTGAGATTCCCCTGGACGTAATCATGGCAGCTGCACCGATGCATGCTGATACAGACGTTCATAAAAAATATAAACCAGGACCCTATGTAGAAGCCATTAAATCGGCCGCCAGCCTGCTAAAGCAGGCCACCCACCCCTTCATTGTGCTGGGTGGGGGTACCCAGGGTGCAGCGCTTGAAGCCAGGTCCCTGGTCGGTAAAATTGGGGCACCGACCGCGTTGACCATTAACGCAAAGGGGGTTCTTCCCGGAGGGCACCCCTGCAGTCTCGGCAGCCGACTACCCCAGACACCAGTCATGGACGAGCTACAGGCGGCAGACGTCGTGCTGGCGATAGGAACTGAACTGGGAGAAACCGATACGCTGCTGTTTGATGATCGACTAAGGCTTAGCGGCAAACTGGTCCGTATCGACATTGAAGCGGAGCAATTGACCAGAAACGCGTTATCAACGGTCGGTATCTGTGCCGATGCCGGCCTGGCGATGGCCGCACTTAGTAACGAGTTAGCGGATAAGCCTCTCAACGATTGTAAAGACGCAGTAGAAAAGTTAAGAGATCTTGCGGATGCAGAGCTACCCGCATCATACCACCTCCATGGTCGATTCATGGACCGCATTGCGGCGGCATTGCCCGGGGTTGTTATCGTCGGTGACTCTACCCAGCCTGTCTATGGTGGAAACTTTCTCTACGAACCCTCCGACCCGAGAAGCTACTTCAATTCCTCGACGGGTTACGGAACCCTCGGATACGGATTGTCGGCTGCTTTAGGCGCCAAACTAGCCTGCCCCGAGAGGCCCGTCGTTTGTGTAATAGGCGATGGCGGTTTTCAATTCACCCTCGGCGAACTGGCAACCGCAGTTGAGCTCGAGCTTTCCGTACCCATCCTGTTGTGGAACAACCAGGGATACGGAGAAATCAAGAAATACATGCTGGAGCGTGGAATTCCAACCATTGGAGTAGATATTTACACACCGAATTTCCAGATGATTGCAAAGGGCTTCGGATGCCACAGCAGCGTCGCCGAAAGCTTTGATCATCTGCGAGATTTACTCGTGAAAGCCAATGGATCGAATGTACCCACGTTGATTGAAATCAACGATTCCGATATTCACCAATGGTAACCGGGCATTAAATCGGGTAACTGAGCCCATCCGTCATTAGAGATAAGAGAGATCACAGACAAGACGGAAGCCTATTTACTGTCAGCAACCGTTTTGACTGTGCCAATGAAATCCGGGGCATCGTGGTCGGCTTTTTGAAAGATATGATTTACAACCCAAATAGCCATAACTTATAGTGACGGCCTGAGCGGTACAGGAAACTCACACTAATACAGAGGCCTATTTATGAAATCCCACGCAGCCATAATTTGCATTGTAATAGCTTGTTTGATCGGAGGTTGCGCGACAACCGGGGGCTCTAACCCAGCCGAAAAACGCCAATCGGTTCTGTCCATGAAGAATCAAGTACTGACAGATCTTTACAAGATAAAGCCGGACGTCAGAGCTCAAATTTCCAAGGCACCGGGTTATGCCGTGTTCAGCAATGCCAATGTAAATTTAATATTTGCCAGTTTTGGCGGTGGCTACGGTGTCGCGAAAGATAACCAGAGCGGCGAATACACCTATATGAAAATGGGTGAGATTGGCGTGGGTCTGGGCCTCGGTGTTAAAGATTTTCGAGTCGTATTTGTATTCCATACCGCCATGAGCATGAACAATTTTGTCGAAAAAGGCTGGGCCTTCGGAGCCCAGGCTGATGCGGCTGCCAAAGCCAGTGATAAAGGCGCCGCCGCAGGCGGCGAGGTTACGATCGATAATATTACTATTTACCAGCTGACCGAGTCGGGATTGGCGCTGCAGGCGACGATAAAAGGAACGAAATACTGGAAAGATGGAACCTTGAACTAGGCGGATCTTTTTTTCTCCCGTTTCCCGGTAGATGCAACCGGAGCCTCGCTCTTTAGCGGTCATGATTTTGAAACGGCCGTCGGCATTGCATAATCTGGCCAGTATTCAGGTTCCGGAAATTGACCCGTAAGGCATAACAATCTATTGTTTTACGATCCTGATTGCCCCGGTATATCATGCTTCGGTACCTGCTCTGGCGACTTCGATTTGAAGTTTGCAATGTAAAACGCCTTTTTGGTCATGGCACCAACCGAGTCCAGTACCTGGCCTTCGGTGCCAATCTCAGCGATGCCATACTCAAGGAACGCCGAATTACCCCCCTTGCAG
>JAAEPA010000003.1 GCA_024222475.1 Gammaproteobacteria bacterium
ATAAACCCCGCGTCGTTTTTTTTTTTTTTTTTCTTAACTTGCTCCGGTCGAGAACAGAATTTATCCGTGTAGCTACCGTTGATGTATCTAGCCGGCTTTCTCGGCTTCGCTGGTTGTGGTCTCCGCCAGATTTTAGCCCGTGGCTCACCAGATATTATGAAGATAACTGTGCTACGGAAACAGAATAGGCGACTCGGATGAATCAGAATAGGCGAGCTTGGAAAAGATTATGGATGACTCGGGTGGTCAGGCTGATGGTGCCCATTTTATCGGCCAACCCTGGCGCGGAATAAACATGGCGGCTGCATGCGCTCGAATTTTTTATACGCTTGACAATCCTGCAAACGCCTATTAATGCCACCTAACAAGGTTTTCATCTCCGCCACCAGCACCGATCTAGGCGGTATGCGCCAGCGAGTGAAGGACGCCCTGTTGACCATGGATTGCTACCCGGTGGAACAGACCCACTTCGCGCCGGACTGGCGCGAAGTGGAGCAGATGCTGCGCGCGCGAATTGCCGACTGTCAGGCCTTGATCCACATCGTCGGGCTGCGTTACGGCGCCGAACCGAATCCGGCCACCCTGCCCGAGGGTGCGCCGCGCCGCTCCTACACCCAGATGGAATACCACATCGGGCGTGAGTTACAGCGCAAACGGGGCGATAAGCGGTTTCGGGTATACACTTTCGTCTTACCCGAGGACTTCCCCTACGATGCGCCGCTCGATGCACAGACCGACGAGCAACAGGCGCTGCAACTTAGGCGCAGAAGCTGCCGTGAAACGGAATAGGCGAAGAACAATGATCACCAAAATATTCAAAGAAGATGATGAAAAACGCCACAAGGGTTTGAGATGGTCACTTGATGCTGCAGGGATTGAAAATAAAACCGGTCGTGGAAATACAGTAATCGCATCATACAATGATGTTTATCAGCTGCGGGCGTGGGCCACTGTTCATCGTGAATATTACGGATGGATACCAATAGAAGTGGAGGACGAATCTGCACCAGGTGTTATAGATGCGGATCCAGTCCTGAGTGAATCAGAATAGGCGAGGCCTCTCACAATTCCCATTGACCCGGCTACATATGTTAACGCGAAAGAGCGCCGTTATATCGAGAAAAGTAGATGAGAGTGGCAATTATAGGAAAAATATATGACTGATTTTATGAGTATAGATCAA
>JAAEPA010000004.1 GCA_024222475.1 Gammaproteobacteria bacterium
GGTGAAATGTCTGGTTTATTTGGATTATTGGCAACGTCCCAAAGATCTTTTGAAAAGGAACCGGCGTTTGGAGAATATCCTTTCGCTTAAAAATTCCCCTTTGTCAAGAGTGTTCACCAAAATGCCGGATGGCCAACCCGATGGCGGAAACCTGCCGGGATTAAACTCGGCCGAAATGGAGGATGGAAAGATGAGAAGAAGACCCGTTGGAAGACCTCGCAAATATGTCCCACTCATGGCCGCTTTGGATGATGATGAGCTCTATTCCCCGGCGGTGATCGCCAGGATCGCGCAGGGTCAGGGCTTGTTGGCGCCCTTCCTGACGGAAGAGTCCAATGAAGATCAAGTCATGCAAAGGATCCGGATTGCCATGATCAGGATCAGTAACTTGCACAACTTTCCCGACGAGGGCGACGGCCAGGTGAGAATCGAAGGCCAAGCGCCGGTGCCCGGATGGTTTGGTTGGCGTTGGAAAAGTACTTAAAAGTGAAGGAGCTTGAAAAATGAAATGGAATCTAGATATCCCTGAACCGATAGCCGCGAAGTATTCAAAAGAAACGCTTGGCCCCTCGATTATCGGGTTTTTGGAAACCCTGTTCGCAAACGATCACTGCCACCCGGAAGGGATGCCGGGCATGTTCCGGGATTATTTCCTGAAATTGGCCCGGGAGGGCTATGGATTAATGGAGCACGCCTACGATTGGACAGAAGAGCAGTTCAAGGAATTGGCAGACACGTTATGGAAGACCA
>JAAEPA010000005.1 GCA_024222475.1 Gammaproteobacteria bacterium
TAACCTGATGAGATGCATGGAAAATCGTGGTCGTAGCAGGTCCACCTACAGGGTGAGGGCCGCTACGGAGCGGATTGCACGCTTGCGGCGGTACATGGCTGCGTTGCACCGAAAAGCTGCGCAGTCCCTGCTTCGCCTTTCGGCCCGGTGCACACATCCATGTGTGCCCGTGAAACCTATCGGTTTCACCCTTGCAATAGAATAACTATTACGCGTCGTTGCGCCTTGCCCTGTACCACCGCAAGCGCACACTCCACCCCGTCCAACTGAGGATTCTAGGATGAACGATACGACGAGATCGACGAACATATCAACGCAACTCCGGCAAATTGCAGAGCAAGCGAAAAGAGAACCGAGCCGGGTGTTTACCAGCCTGGCACACCGGATGGACGTAGAGTGTCTGAGAGAAGCCTACCGGCGATTGCGCAAGGACGCAGCGCCGGGGATCAGCGGCGTCACGGCAAAGGAATACCGTTGTAGTCGTTCTTGTTGCCACGCACATAGGCTTTGACGTACTGCGGCGCAATCAGCTTCACCTCGTGGCCAAACCCTTGAAACTTGCGCGCCCAATCGTGCGCTCCGGCACACGCTTCCATGCCGATCAGGCACGGCGGCAGATTGGCAAAAAACGCCGGTACCTGGATGCGCTTGAGCATACGCTTCTTTACCTCTTTACCTCTTTACCTCTTTACCCCGTTGATCCCAGCCGATCAAGTGGAATACATTTTTTGCCAAGTCCAGCCCAATTGTCTTAATCTCTTTCACGGTCTCCCCCTCTTTCTTCGCGATGGTTGATGATCACTTCCATCATGGCGCATTCGACGCCGATTCAGGAAGAGGGAGAAGACCATCTCATCGACCTAAGAGACTACATCAAAGAGGCCGAGGCAATGTTGACACGCGTCGATATCAAAAAGCTACCGTCCTACAAACTTGGGATGGAAAAAGGCATGCAAAGAGGCGCCTACATCGAAAAGCGGCGCGTGGCCAAAAGCCTAATTGAGCTGTTGAGTGAAGAAGTCATTGCCGAGAAGACGGGCCCGCCGATCGGCGCCGTACGGAAACTCCGTGAGGAAAAAGACTGAGCCCCGCCTGTGGGCTGTTTGGTGACCTGTGCGAACAAATCGAGCGATTCGGCCAGCGCAAGTACAGACTACGACACTTACCCCTTCCCGCCGGGAATCTACCGTAGGTTGGGCCGAGGCAGGAGACCCAACATCATATAAGGTGATAAGTCTCGAAACTCAGCTGAGGCCTATCAGACGCCATGGGTACACGAATTTTTCGGATTTCCGCCGTCACCACCTCCACTTCATACCCAGAAAGGCGGCAATCTGTGATGTCTCGTTCCACCTCGGAAAGCCAGCTGAGTTACGACGCTAATCACCTCATATAATGGGTCACCATAAAGCTGACTTGGCGCAATGGCAGAATTAAGGAGTCGTGCAAGAATAAACTCCCGGTGTTGCGCCGCAATGTTGTTCGTCTTCAAGGCGCGGCATAGGGCGCTAAGCCCGGGCCTATGTAACCGAAGCCGCAACGACGAAGTCGGGCAACAGGGCAAGCAAGAAGCGGGAAGTTATTCTTGTATACCTAACCCATCTTTAACAATTCCTACGGCGAATTCTCGCTAAGTGCTTGATTATTTCTCGGGCTAAAATAAATTTTTCTTTCAAAATAGCGCGTTATGGCCAGCACACAAAATGTAGTGGCATAATATGTCAGATATCACTTGACATTTCTCGTCGGACTCGCGCATCCTTGGTTTCCCTTGAGAAATCAGTCTCCTGGGAAGTAAGAGGAAAACCCTGTAGTGCCATATCAGCCATTTTTAATTCGATAATGCATTGTTTCTAAAGGGA
>JAAEPA010000006.1 GCA_024222475.1 Gammaproteobacteria bacterium
CCGGACTCTGTATTGGCTGGTGAGATGTGTCCGTAGTCATATGGATTGGGACATTTTGCGGTTTGAGCTAAGTGAGTATCTGGCTCATGCGGTTATGCATTCTATGCGGCGGCTTTGCGGTAATGCAAGCGCCGGGTTTCGATTGTCTTCTGTTTGATCCTTTCTCTTTTCTGCAAGATGGCCTGGCCTCGCCCGAAGTAGACGTCGGCAGGGGTTAGATTGTTGAGGCTCTCGTGATAGCGCTGGTGATCGTAGTGATCGATGAAAGCTTCGATCTGGGCTTTGAGGTCACCGGGTAAAAAGTAGTTTTCCAGCAGGATGCGGTTTTTCAGCGTCTGGTGCCAGCGCTCAATCTTTCCTTGGGTTTGCGGATGATAGGGTGCCCCGCGGACATGTTTCATCCCATTGTCATCCAACCATTCTGCCAGATCACTGGAGATGTAACTGGGGCCATTGTCGGACAACAATCGGGGCTTGTGCACCACATGGGCTTGATCACAGCCTGAGGCCTGCAACGCCAGTTCCAGAGTGTCGGTCACATCCTCAGTCCTCATCGTGGTGCACAGCTTCCAGGTGATGATATAGCGTGAGTAATCATCAAGGATCGTCGAGAGGAAGAACCATCCCCAGCCGATGACCTTCAGATAGGTGAAGTCGGTCTGCCAGAGCTGGTTTGGCCTTGTGGTCTTGTCTTTGAAAATGTCTGCCGCCTTGATGACGATAAAGGCCGGGCTGGTGATCAGGTCATGGGCCTTGAGAAGACGGTAGACGGAAGATTCTGAGACAAAATAGCTTTCTGTATCAGTAAAGCGTACCGCCAGTTCACGCGGGGACAGCTCCGGCTCATCCAGCGCTAACCTGACGATGCGCTCCCGGACATCGTCGGGGATACGGTTCCAGACCCGTGAAGGCTTTGAAGAACGATCCTCAAGAGCCTCCGGACCACCGGTCTGATAGCGCTCGTACCAGCGATAGAAGGTGGTGCGGGGAATATCCAGCATCACCAGCGTCCGCTTCGCACCCAGGTGAGATTGCTCAACCAGTCTGATGATCTCAAGCTTCTCTGATGCGGGATATCTCATTCCTCGTCGCCCCCATCGGCGATCATACTTTTTTTGAGCAGGCGCAGCTCAAGGGCCTGTTCGGCAACAACCTCCTTCAGATCGCGGGCTTCACGGCGCAGATCTTTGACCTCACCTGTATTGGCTGCCCGGGCGGTGTCGCCTGCAAGCCGCTTCTTGCCAGCCTCCAGGAACTCCTTCGACCAGCTGTAGTAGAGCCCCTGTGCAATGCCCTCACGGCGGCAGAGCTCTGCGATGGTCTCTTCACCACGAAGCCCATCCAGGACAATGCGGATCTTCTCTTCAGCCGAATAGCGCTTGCGTGTGGCGCGGCGGATATCTTTGACGAGCTTCTCTGAGCTCGTGCCTCGTGGACCGGATTTCTGTCTCATCTTCACTCCTCGGTGGTTACGATGAGCCAGAAATCCTCACTTATGCAATCCTACAAATGTGTCCCACAGGCGTTGATGTCAGACACTCAGGTTGATCCTGTCGGCTGTATGCTGCATGCGCGAGGTTGGAAACAATCAACCCACCGAGGATATTGGAAACGTCAGCACCAAGCCTGCCTTTGGCGAGGTTGATAATGAGCAC
>JAAEPA010000007.1 GCA_024222475.1 Gammaproteobacteria bacterium
AATGCGAACGAAATAACTTCCCTAACTGGCGCCGAATGATCGTTCGTATTCAAGGCGCGATAACAGGCGCATAGCCTAGCTATGACACTGTTATTGCAACGCCGAATACGAGCGATAAGGCAAGTCAGATAGGGAAGTGTGTAGGTAGCATTCCTTATCTACAACTCTCTCTAAGAAAGCCTGATACCCCTGCCCTTTTCGGGCAAGGGGGGCTTTCGATAGATCCGATTTTCCAGAGGATAAGGCTTGTAGGTCTCATGATATCCTACCGATTACATGTTCGGCCGAGATCTTCCGTGCTACTGCGAGGGCTGACCATCGCAGGCATTGGTCTGCTTGGTTTCGTCAACGCTGAAATGGCTGTATTGCAAAAATCCGGCACTCTTGCCCCACTCCCACTGTTGATCGAAATGCTGGTTACATCTGCACACGCTGATGAGTCTCCATCAGCTGCAGAGAGTAACGAATCGGGATTTGATCTAGACTGGCCGGAGGATATCCAGGTTGATGACCAAGCGGTAGATGTGAAGGCAAGCCGCCGTGCGACTCAAGCAAAAAAATTGGCGAAGATTGCAAATAAACCGCGTATAAGTTCAACCGCTGAACCCGACTTTGCCGGTAATATCCGCGAGGGCTACCAGCTCTTCGACAACATGCGTCCTTACATCGTGATACCCAG
>JAAEPA010000008.1 GCA_024222475.1 Gammaproteobacteria bacterium
AAAGCATACTTGGAACACCATTTTGAAGCGAATCCTGATGATGGTTTCCGAACTGAACACTAGACGGGTCTTTGACCCGTATCCGGACTTTCAGTCCATAATACTAACCCTCCGGCTTTAGCCGGTGGTCGTTCAGTCAAGGGAGCACAACAACGCAGATGGCCGCTTCTCGCCTCGCCCGAAGGGAGCCCCCCAGCTGCGCCACTGCGGCGTTGCGGTCCTTGAAAAGGGCACCCTGCGGACCGCGCCATGCATTGACGCATTTGGGGGGCTCTGTATCCATCAAGACTATGTTGGTAGACCACGAGGTATCAGAAGTACAAATACAAGGATAAGTCACCGCTTGTGAAGGCGTTGCCGAATTCGCGTTTGCGAGAGACCTTGAGCCGCAAGGCGCTTTGCTCAGCAAGGTTGATTTGCTGGCTGAGCCCAAGCTCATAGCTGGGCTTGCTGGCACCTATAATAAAATACTGGGCATCCACGAAGAGGTGGACCCGCCACCAATTCGTGATGTCATCAACTACTCCGATGCGAGGCCCGATCCCCGTGGCCACAGGATCGTCAAAGCGGCTGCTTAGTTGAACCGAACCCTTGGCCAGTGCGTAACTCAGTGCTTTCCCGAATAGTTCGTAGCTCAGTCCAATGCCAGTGCTCAAATCACCAATGAGCGCTTTATCCTCTGACCCAAAATGTTTTCGCACCAGGCTTGCATTGGCTTGCCATGAGTAGGGTTTCAATAGGCGGTTGCGCGGCGATAATGACACGACATCGATGAAATCAAGCTGCTGAAGGTCCAATTTTTTTCTGTCCCTGTAATAACGCAAGCTAGCCTTTAGGAACTCAATCTGTGCACCTCGAGTATAGCCGCCTTCCGGATCAAGCAGATCGTGATACGCTGGCCGAAGCTGGAACTGTGCGAATGCCCCTAACGGGGTTTCGTAGCCGTAGCCAATCCCAATCCTTGCACTTCTATGCCCCTGATCTGGACGAACCTCAGGCTGAGGGATATGCGGTGTTTGATCTGAAACTTTGAGTTGGCTTCTAGCCTTGAGCAAACTAAAGGAGTCATCGCCACTACGATTCTCTTTTCGAGACGCTGATATCTGCTGGTAAGCCGTGTAATCCAGTGCGAGCTCAAGGACCCGTGCTTGGACCACGGGATCGAGTCGCTGCAAAGAGGCCGCTTGCGGTTTGAGAGTGCCTTCTGCAAGACGTTTTGCCATGTCCTGCTGAGTCTCAGTCATAGCCCTCAAACGTTGTCGCAGAATCATGTTACGCGCTGGGCGAAACCTGACCTCCTGGAGGAGTTTATGGTCTTTGGTCACGTTTCGGATGGTATCCGCGGGGATGACCCACCAGCGCAAGTTCTCCGTAAGGTTCAATCCGGGCCGGGCCACCTCCAACAGAGAAAGTAAGTGATACGAGCAATTTTCGTCTAGAAAATAATAGTCGAAATAAGCTTGTTGCATTTCCCAGGCATGCATGAGGAAACGCTCGATTTCTTCCGGCGCGAGATTGAGCCGGTATTCCCAAATATCACGGTTTTCGATCTCGCTGTATTCCTTGACCTTGACATAGTAGGGGGCTATAGAAAATCTGCCTTCATATCCTCCAAAGAGCCCCTTGTACCCAAAAACGATTCCGCGTTCCTGGTCTGTCATAGCTGCAAAGTTCAGCGCATAGGCAAGCAAGCGGGTATTTTCATCCTGGTCTTTTGCATCCACGCGCAGCAGCGTATGTCCAAACATGGACGCTGGGTTGTTCAGATAGGCCGAGGGGAAAACGAGTGTCAGTTGCTGCGCGTTCAATCCTTTGAACCAGGCCTGGAATCCAGTACAAGGCCGTTCGGCCAAGCGCTGGGTATCGATAGCTAATTCGCGTTTTAGCCAGTGATATCGTGCGATAAACAAGCATTGCGGGTGCTTGTCGGCGTTAGACTCATCCACACTCGAAAAGAAGCTCGCCAGTGTGGCTTCTAATTCTTCTGTTGGATCATGTTTACCATCAGGGGCATTGAAAAACGACTGCGCATCAACAAGGCTCTTTACTCCGGAGGAGAAAATGCGAGGTCTATAATGTAACAAAGCGCTCCATTCAGAGCGCTCTGCTAGATTTTTTTCTTGGGCGAGCTGTTGCAGTTCTTGCAAATAGAAGGCATCGTCTCCGTGGGAGATCGATGGCATGATCAAAAATATAAGGCAGCCGACTAGATGACGAGGCATCTCCTAATTGTCGCAGCTAACTGTTCAAAATAGCTGCCTGTTTAATCGAATATATAGTGTAATGCTTCGAGCGGATAGAGCACTAGTTTAAGACCGCAGATTAGGATGCTTGGCCAATTCATCATTCAGCTTGGTGAGCATTTCCTCGGGAGTGGTGTTGGCAGAGCTGAACAAGACAGAAAATCTTTCCTTCGTGAGCCCAAAGAAGCTCGGTTGCTGAGCCTGAGGAATATCCATCAGGGTAGCGAGTGAGGCCAGATGTTCTCCTCCACCTAAGGCCATATCTTCTCTTATACGATCGAAATTCTGGTCGGTGAATAGGCTCACTTTCTCCGCCTTGTCGGAATCCGAATCCGACCTGGGACTGGTGCTGGAGGTGAAATCGGTCGTGGCCTCACTCGTGTTCTGGACGGTCTCTGTCGTGGTCTCGATGAATGCACAGGACGATAAGGCCATGGCGAGACCGGTAGAGCATATTAGTGTGACGGCTAAAGATGTGAGCTTGTGCATTATTGAGTCCTCCTACAATATGCTAATTATTAAATGAGATATATTGTACTCGTGATCACTATTCAGTATAGATTCTTTGTTGGTAACATTAAAGCAGCTAGCGCAAAATAGCAGTAATGCCCATGATGAATAGTCCTGTGTCCGCATTTAGCACAATCATTCTTACCGCGATTTTACTGGGCCTGTTGGTTGTCGGCTGTGCGACCTTGCCTGAGGAGTTCGATCGACCGGAATCCAATGCCTATACCGATACCGATCATACCAGCATTGGCAGGGCCACCCATGATGAAAAGATGGCCCATTCCGGGCAGTCCGGATTTTTGTTGCTTGGCAATGGCCTCGATGCCTTTGTGGCCCGCGCGCTCATGTCCCATTATGCCGAACGCAGCATCGACGCGCAGTATTATCTGCTCCACGACGACCTCACGGGGCGCTTGTTCATCGACCAGCTACTCAAGGCCGCGGACCGCGGGATTAGGGTGCGTCTACTGCTCGATGACATCGACCTGGGCGGCAGGGAGCTGGGTGCCGCGATGCTGGATAGCCATCCCAATATGGAGGTTCGGATCTTCAATCCATTCAGCCGCAAAACGGCTCGTGTTACTCAGTTTATTACCCGTCTGGGTTCCGTGACACGGCGCATGCATAACAAGTCCTTAACCGTTGGGCCCGTTCTTTTTTTCGCCAGTCCGCGGCGTTGCGCATCACAGTTGTTGAAATGGATAAAGGGAACCGAGCGCGAGTATCTGGGTGAGTTCATCCAATGCGACACGTGACTCCTGTAGCAATCTGGGGTCGGCAAGTTCCTCTTCGCAGAGTCGATCTCGATAGTGTTTATCAATCCAGTTATTGAGCGATTCAAATAATCGATTGCTGAAAATAACGGCTTGATTGATGCTTGCGAGTTCCTGCTCCGTTAGCGCCACACGCAGACGAAGACATGCCGGTCCGCCGCCATTGCACATGCTCTGTTTGACATCGATCATCACTGTTTTCTTAATGGGGTTGTCTTGTTCGAGCAATCTTTGCAGGTATTTCCGCACTGTGGGCAGCATTTCACATTCCCTCGGTGCGATCAAGGCCATGCCTCCCTTTGGTAATGTAACGAGTTGGCTATTGAATAAGTATGAATTCACGGCCTGCTCCACACTGACCTGTCGATTCTCCACCTCGATGAAATGAAAGGATGCATGGGTGAATGCCTTGGAAATTGCTTTTTTTAATTGGCTCTTATTCAGAAATGCGCGTTGATGAAAAAACAGGACATTTTCATTGCCCACCGCAATGACATCGTTATGAAATACTCCGGCATCGATCACTGCTGGATTCTGTTGGGCGAAGATCACTCGCGATTGATCGAGTTGGTGTAGGCGGCTGATTGCCTGGGATGCCTCTAGCGTCTGACGCGCCGGATATCGTCGAGGGGATAATTGAGTAATCGATGCTTGTTTTCCATAGATGAACAATTGAATGCCGGCGCCTCCATGGTGTTCGCATAATCGTGTGTGATTCGCGGCGCCCTCATCGCCAAAGGTGGCGGTCGAGGGTAGGGCATTGTGATGTTGGAAATGGTTTGGGTCAGAAAATACGCGCCGCAGTAGCTTGTCGGTAGTATCCGCTTCTATGGTGCGATGAAAATTTCTGATCAAGTTGGCAGGCGTGAAATGAACCTTGTTATCAGCAGAATCCGCGCTTGGAGAGACCGTTGCGGCATTTGCCGCCCACATGCTCGAAGCCGAGCAGCAGGCCGTGAATATGTGCGGTGCCTGGCGCCAAGCCTGCGTTATTATTTGCCTATCGGAACCGGCGAATCCCAGTCGACGTAGTACCTCAATCGCAGGACGTTCCTGGGGCGCCAATACGCCTTGAGCGATGCCCAGATCGTGTAATGTCTTCATTTTCAGCAATCCCTGCTTGGCGGCCTCCTTGGGATTAGATACTTTATGGGCGTGTTGCTTGGAAGCTTTATTTCCAAAAGCCAGTCCACTGTAGTTGTGGCTTGGGCCCACTAGGCCGTCAAAGTTAACTTCGTATGTGTTCACGGTTTTTTGCTAGGGGCTAGGAGCCTGTCGGACTTAGGACGATCTACTGCGGAAAAGCCGGATTTGGATAGATTTCCCGATCCTTTTCGTTACACGCTACGGCTATTCGCCTCAAACGATCGAAAAATCCGTCTCAAACCGTCT
>JAAEPA010000009.1 GCA_024222475.1 Gammaproteobacteria bacterium
TCACCATCAAAGCGCCTTCTTCATCGGCCTTGGGGGCCGTCTCCTGCGCCCAGAAGGGCTTCACGCTTTCCGACATATCACGGTTCGTCCTCTCCAAACTGTTCACCGATTGGCGAAAGCCCAAGATCTTCTGGATAATTTCATTCACCTGTTCGAATGGCCCATCTACGGCCATATCTTGATCCCAATCCTGGAGTAAATACGAGAACTTCGATTTCGGCAGCGAAAGTTGAGCATCCAATGGAACCCATTGGATTTTCTGCTTTTCACGTGTTCCATATACGGTTCGAAATAGCTCATATAGTCCAAATATTGATAAATACTCACGCTTATGCAGGTCCTTCAAACGCCGCACTTCCTCCCCACTCGGAAGAATCAGCTGTTCGCCTTGGTCTCCGTCACCGCATAATCTGAAAAACAGACCATAGGCCGACCTCCCCATCTCAAGAACCTTCCGAAATATCCCTTCCTCCACTTCATGGGCAGCTTGGTGGGTCTTATAGGCATCCTCTACATATTTCTGCAGGTCTTCGAGTTGGCCCATCAATTCATGACGGCTATATTCTTGCTTACCTTTCGACTTATCAAACACAGCTCTATCCTCATAGTCAGAACAAGATACTTCTTCCCTGACTATCTTTGATCTGATTGGCCTCGGCTGTCTACCATGTATTTCGTGTGGTTATTGCTCCAATCAGGCGCGGGCGATGGGTTGCACTCGATACAAACTACTAGGCGATCCATCTTTGGAGGTATTAGTTGCTGATATTCGGTCAGGCGCTTTAAACAAAAAAACATAACCAAAACATCAAGCGGACGGCAAACAGCGCCGCCGCTTATGTTTGGCGTTAGCGCGAGTCGCTGGTTATTTGTACTTAGTCTCAAACGGTGAGAAGGA
>JAAEPA010000010.1 GCA_024222475.1 Gammaproteobacteria bacterium
ATCAGCATCAGCATCAGCATCAGCATCAGCATCAGCATCAGCATCAGCATCAGCATCAGCATCAGCCTTGGCCTTGGCCTTGGCTAAGACATCCTGCGGATAGTCCTCCAGGCGCAAATATCCTAGCGCCTGGGTCTGCAACGGCCAGCGGACGCTGTCACCCTGAGTACCCGGGGATTGTTCCCGCGGCCCTGCGGATACCTCACCGCCCCCGGACACAATCTCAACGCTCTGCGGCGTCGGCTGAATCATGCAACCACCCAGTCCAAGGAACAATAAAATCAGCAAAAAATAGTGCATAATATGTTTTATCCGCCCTGCAACTCGCTGGGGTGTCTTACCCCGAATACTGGCACCCAAGAACATGGTCACGACCCGATTTCTTCAATATGGACAAAAATTATAACCCGCCCTGCCCCAGAGGCCATGGCACAAACGATATACGTGGCACTGCATTGAGGGTACTTTGCGAAAAACATGGCAACCGATCACCGCACTTTTGAATTTTCCAGGGTATCGAAACGACCTGACATGCCGCTAGTTCCTGGCGCCCTTAGCCTCAAACCCGCGATACGGCTGTTCTTGTTGCTGATCGTTGCCACGGTCGGCGCAACTGATTCAAGGCCACGGCTTTATCGGGCCATGGGGGAGGTGGAACTGGCCCACATCACGCCGGAACAGGCACGGGCAAAGGCCCGTCAGCAGGCCTTTGCGGAGATGATCAGCGAGGCCAGCGGGGTCAGGATCAGCAGTAAGGTCATGCTGATCAACAGCCGGCTGGCCAGCTATGACCTGGTGCAGACCCAAGACGCCAGAGTAGTCAATGCTCATTGCAACTATCCTCTCAAGGAACTGAAGCTCTCGTCTGGTACCCGCTATATTCAACAAGCCGATTGCCGGGGGGAGGTGCAGCGTTTTGGGACCCAGGCGCCGACGATCAGCGCCGCGCTGCTGCCCCTGCCAGAGAACGCGCAGCGCTGCCGTTTCGACCCCCAGACCCTGGCAAATTACTCGTCAGACATACCGACTTGGCAAGCTGGGGAAAGATTCTGTTTGGTGCTGCGCAGTGCCGAGCAAGCCTGGGTAGGCGCATTTGGATTATTTGAACAACAGGGCAAGACGCGGATCAACCGGGTCTATCCCAAACCGGGCAGCGGACGAAGTGCCTTGCAACTGACACCGGGAAAGATACCGGAACTCACTGCGCTGAGCAGCGCCCCCTTAGCCGGCCAGAAACAGGCCAGCGAAGCTTTGCTGCTGGTGGTTTCCAGCCGCCCCGAATTAATGGATCAATTAGTCGGCGCCGCTGTCGGGAGCAGTGTGCAGGAGACCGTTGAGAACAGCGTTCCCATGCACCGATTTGATCAACAGCTGGGGCGACTCGATCTCAAGCGGATCGATATCCGCATCCTGCCCTATCTGGTGAGGGATAACGGCCTCGATCTTCGTTCCGGCCACCTCACCGTCAAACCGTAGGATGCTGGTGAGGAACGAACCGCATCGTTCGCGAGAACTCGCCGCCGTTCTCGACAGATGCACTTCGCTACGCTCAGTACATCCTACGGTAGGTTTGTGGTGATGGCCGAAGCCGCTAGGTAGGGGTTTGCCGTTCTACCCACAAATTTCTTCGAGGCGTCTGAGTGACATCAACGGTAACTGAGCAGTACCCGATCCCGGCCCCGCACCTGCGGCTGCTGGCGCTGTTCGTGCAGGCGCCGTGCCGCACGATCTACTTCGCGGGTTAAATAATCGGCCAGTTCCCGCTGGTCGACCTGCCGGTCGGTATTGGCGTCCGCCGCGCCCTGGAAACCCTTGAGCAGGTAGTAGGTCAGCAGACTATGACCTCGTTTTTCATCCACCCAGGCGATTTGCTTGCCGCTGCTGGCGGAGATCAGGGTGATATTGGCCGGGATCTGCGCGCTGCGGGGGGCGTAAAAAACCGGTTTACCGGCCACTAGGGTTCTGCCGTCCTTGCTGGTGCCGGTGTAGCAGGCATCCAGCACCAGGATGACGCTACGCGCCTTCAATACGCCGAGTTGGCGCAATATCTGGTTGCGGGAATAACCGGTATGCGCCGCGGTGCTGGGGCGGGCATCCACCGGCAGCAGCATAGCATCGCGGTCCGCCACCATGCCGTGTCCGGAGAAATAAACCAGCACATCCGTTTTACCCGGATTGACCCGGTTGGGTAGCGTTGATTCAAACAGCCCTTCCAGGGTGCCTTTGGTGGCGTCTTGTTCATACAGCAGGTTTTCGGGGGACACGCCAAGGGCCTGCTCGGCGAATTGGCGCATCGCCTTGGCATCGTTATAGGCACAGTGAACCGGCGGTATGCCCTTGCGATAGTTGCGGTTACCGATGATCACCGCCAGCGTTTCATTGCCCCGCTGGGCTTTGCCCACCGGCTTAAACCGCCAGCTTGTGGTTGGCCGCTGGCATTTGTAGTCCGTTCCCGCCTGACCACCGAGGCTGGCCAATTTCTGCTCCTGTGAGGCAATCTGCGCCTTCAGCCTTTGCCGCTCCCGTTCCCGTTCCGCTGCTCGATCCGCCTCCTGCTGTTGGCGCTGCAACTCCGCCTGGCGCTGGCGCAGTTTGGCCAGCTGCGGATCCTGCTCCAAGGACAGAGCAGTATCAAAGAAGGCCTCGTTATGGGCCAGCAACTGGGTATCCTGATGCTCCACCGCCAGGGTGGAGAGCCGATCGAGATCCGGCAGGGCTTGATCATCAAGGCGCACCACGACCTGCCGTACCGGATTGGTCTTAGCGCTCAACGCGGCACGGTAGCGGTCGCTGCCATGAACGGCATGGATACTGTCGATGCGCAGGGTGCCTTCACTGATCTTGAAGCGCACCTCGGGTTCAACCCGCACCAGATCACCCTTAAAGCGCTGCGCCCGCCCTTCGGATAAGGGGACTTGGATGCTTACGTTTTGGTCGAAGTTCCCCATACCGGAAACCAGACGTGCGCTAAAGCGCTGTTTATCGGCGTCATATTGAGCCTCTTTGAAACGAGGAGGACCGAATACCTCACCGATGGCTTGGTGCAGGAATTCCTGACGTTTGGCGGGCAATTGCGCCTTGCGCTCAGCCCATCCCTGCTCTACGTCTTGATTGTGGGCTAGAACGGCTAGATTGTACGCCTCCACCGCACCTTTATAGTCCTGCTCGATGCGTTCTATGCGCTGGCGACGGTCCGAGCGCGCCTTTTCCACCCGCGTCTTGAAGGCGGGCGTGGTCTCGAACTCGCCCTTGACCAGTTCCGGCAGGGCAGGCATCTGAGGTTTGTTCGGCGGGGTACGGGTAAAGGTCGGTGGACGGTAAGCCGCCAGCCACTGCTTTAGCCGCTTATCGGTGTGCTCGGCCACCAGGGCATAGGGCCGCTCGGAATAATCCCGCAAGCGCTGCTGCAACTGCCGCAGTGGTGCGAAATCGGAATGCCGGCGGACCGATTCCTGCAACAGCTTGCGGGCCTGCTGCAGATCACCACGCTGTAGATAGTGCTGCACTGCGTTATAGGCCGCTAGCGCACTCTGTGGGCAGGCCTGGTATTGGGAAATCCAATTATCGTCCTGCCCCCGCCAGCGGCAATCGGCCAGAGTTTGTCCGCTCCATAGCAGCAATGAAAGAAGTGCCGGCCAAAGCAATGGGTAACACCCTGTTTTCATAATGAACTCCCGGACCAATAATCGTTAGCCTGAGCACGTAGGAACTATGCAGGGTCACTTGGGTTATCCTCCGAGATTAAACCGAAGCAACGGAGGACAGAAGATGATCAATCAAACCCAAGTGCCCCTGCATAGTTCCTACCCAGGCTCGCCAATTCCTATAAAAGAGTAGGAATTATAACCCCCTTGGTTTTTTATAGACATGCGCTCCTCACCATGTGATGCATTATTTGTAAACCATATTGACAATTTATGCATATCGACCCATGATGGACACCATGATTGCGCGTGATTTGGAAGTCAAACTGCGTGAGTTGGCGAGTTACTATCCGGTGGTGGTGCTGACCGGTCCCCGCCAGTCAGGCAAAACTACGCTGTGCCGCACTACTTTCCCGGAGCATCCCTACCTTTCCATGGAGGCATTAGACAGCCGCCAGTTCGCCCGTGATGATCCACGCGGATTTCTGGCGGCATATGCCGACGGCGCGGTGATCGACGAGGTCCAGCATGTCCCGGAACTGCTCAACTATCTGCAAGGCGAAGTGGATGCGCGTCCGGACCCTGGGCGCTTCATCCTGACCGGTTCTCAGCACTTTGGCCTCTCCCAATCTATCTCTCAATCACTGGCAGGCCGTTGCGGGGTCCTAGTACTGTTACCGCCCAGCCTCAAAGAACTAGGCGCCTTCCCGAGCGCACCCAAGGACTTGTACCCCCTGCTCTGGCAAGGCGCCTATCCGCGCATCTACGACCGCAGCATACCCGCCCACCAATGGCTGGCCGACTACACCACTACCTACCTCCAACGCGACGTCCGTCAGATTATCAATGTCGAGGACCTGCAGTCCTTTTCCGGATTCCTCAAGCTGTGCGCCGGACGCACGGCGCAGGAGATCAATCTGTCCGCCCTGGGTGGCGACGCCGGTGTGTCACATAACACCGTTCGCGCCTGGATTTCCGTGTTGGAAACCAGCTATATCGTGCATCGCCTCCCAGCTTGGCATATCAACATCCGCAAGCAGGTGATCAAGGCACCTAAACTGCATTTCTTGGACAGCGGTCTAGTGTGTTACCTGCTTGGTATACGCGAACCGGAGCAGTTACGCCTCCACCCTTTGCGCGGTGGGATTTTCGAGACTTGGGTGGTTTCCGAGGTCTACAAGACCTTACTTCACCATGGGCTGCAACTGGACCTGTTCCACTATCGAGAGACCCGCGGGCTGGAAATCGATCTACTCATCGACCAGGGCGAACGGCTGCAAGCCATCGAGATCAAATCTGGCGCCACGGTCTCTTCGGAGTTCATCAACAAGCTACAGCGCTTTTCCAAGCGCCTGGAGGGTATGGCTAAATCGCGACGGGTCGAGAACACCCTGGTATACGGCGGCGAGCAATCTCAACAACGCTCGACTGCGCAGCTCCTCTCGTGGCGCGATGTTCCACGGATCGGAGCCGAAGAATAAATAACCATCCCCCGGCTGGTCGATCGGACCGCCAAGGACGAACCTTTCCTGGTCGCCAAGGCGGGCAAACCTCTTGCCAAGGTCATGGTGATAGCACTCCACTACCTCCGCCAACACACCTAGAAACACCACCCGATCTTCATGATCCTCGCAAATCGCTTCGCATTTTTACTCTAGCGATTAGGCTTGACTTCTCACCCAGGATTGGATTAACGTCGCAGCCATTGATTGCTGCTTATTAAGTGTATAACAAGATTCGCCAGGTGTGGCGCCAGCCAAACCCAGTAGCGCAAGACTGTTCATCTATAACTGATACAGGATCGAACACCATGGCATTATCGTTCCACACCTTTGCGGATAAGTTCAGCGGGACCACACAAAAATGCACTAATGATCATCACGTCGTAGTACTTGGTGCCAGCCCCAAATCCTTCCGTTACTCCAACCGGGCCGTAAAAACCTTCAAAAAACAGGGTTACCCTGTAACCCCCGTTCATCCCGTAGCGCAGCGTATCGCGCGGCTGCCGGTCGTCAACACCTTGGAGGACATCACCAAATCCGTTCAAACGCTGACGCTATATGTAGGAGCAAAACGTTTGACATCACTGGTGGATAGTATCCTAGGCCTTTCCCCCGAACGCGTAATTTTCAATCCGGGCACCGAATCACCGGTTCTAGAACAACATCTGGAAGCCGCCGGAATCCCATGGTTTCGTGCTTGCACATTGGTACTGCTGAGTACTAAAACCTTCTAGACTGTATGTTTACAGCTCCCTAAAACGCTTGATTGAACCCAGAAAAGGGAGAAAATTAGGGGTGACGAAGTGGGCCATAGAATGGCTGGATACTCCGATACTGCGTCACGGATTCGTACCCGCTTTGCTGTTACTATCGTAGCAACACAGCAACACCCCAATGGATACAACAAGCACCGCAATGGAGGGCAAGATGCAAAAATATCATGTGGTCTGGGTCATAGACGTCTGGGCGGATTCCCATACCGACGCTGCTGAAGCAGCTTGGAATTATATGAGCACTCCCGACAGTACCGCTGGCGTATTCACCGTGGCCAACGACGAATGCACCATGCGGATAGATCTACATCAGGAACAAACCAAAAAAGAGCAGCATTAGCTCTCCCCTCACGACCAGATTTAACCCGAATATTTCATGAATTTGCGCGATGATCGCGTAGAAACTTGTTTTCACAAGGAATTTTTTCAGTCGGCCGTAATCATGGATACGCCGCTCCTTCGAAAAATCCCTTGTGAAAACAAGGATCAAACGAGGGCGTGTGTACTTTATGAAACATCCGGGTTAATAGCCATAGGGATAAAAACGGCTGTTATATAGTCTCCACGGAGAACTAAATCCGTCTAAACTCAGCCGTCCCACAGCAAATCAGCCTCAAGTTCAACAAGTCGCTAAGAAAAGAATATACATTCAATCGCCCACGACACCTTGAATCATTATAATGGGTATCTATAATAGGGGGGTAGGTGGAATTCCCACCTACTTAATAATAAAGGTTAAAGTACAATTCATTGCATATTATTCAGGTCTTTTCAGAAGCTCCTTCCCTCGGTTCATCCTGTAAATAGCCTCGCATAATTTGCAATTAAGTACTTAGTTATTGATTTATTGAGGTTATTTATATGGCAACTGGCACTGTTAAATGGTTTAACGAATCCAAGGGTTATGGTTTTATTTCACCTTCGGATGGCAGTAAAGACGTGTTTGTACACTTTTCCGCCATTCAGGGCCAAGGATTCAAAACCCTGAATGAGGGTCAAACTGTGAGTTTCGAGGTGGAAAGTGGTCCCAAAGGACCTCAGGCGGTACAAGTTAGCCTCGGGGACTAAGATCAAAATCGATTGATATGATCATAAACCCCGCGGCAGATTGCGGGGTTTATTTTTTGCACCCCGGCCGACGATACCGCCACATTTCCCATTGCAGCATCTAGGGTTAGGAATGCGGACGAAGTAAGTGACCTGCCGGCGCGGAATGATCGTTCGTATTTAAAGCGCGACAATAGGCACAAGCCTAGGCTATGTAACTATTGTAGCAGCACCCAATACGGACGATATATCCAGTTTCCAAGCGATAGCGTTGAAACAGCCAATACCATGCGCAATTCGCACTACAGCAAAACAAAATTTAATAGACTGCTACTGCTGAACCCCAAGCCGTGGGAGGTCTATCTACGCAAAGGATACCAATTTTGAAAAAAATGTTTGTTGGAAATCTACCTACAGATGCCACTAAAGAGACCGTCGAAGACTTATTTTCAAAATTTGGCACAGTACGATCGATCGAGCTCGCCACAGACATATTTACTGGAAAATGCAAAGGATTCGGCTTTATCGAGATGGAAGGCCACGAGGCCCGGGCCTCGATCGCCGGGCTTAATGGAAAAACGTTTGGTGGCAGACCCATAAAGGTTCGTTTCAAGGATGACCGAGGACGAAGAAGACGCCGCTAATTAGTGGCCGACACCGCATTCGATACCCGCAAGCGATACAAACCCCGGTCACAAATCGCTCATTGCCAACATTGGTAGAAACCTTGGTCGATCATCATCTAATCCTTGCGCATTAACCGAATCGCACGACATTCGAGAATGTAGTGCAACACGGCTCCCTTTATGGGTGTATGGAAGTCAAAACTACAGTATCGACGATAACCTCCACACACCGTCCGTTCAGCGGCAAATGCACCTCAGACCGCTACTGTCCAGAACCCATCCGTAGCGGTCATTACCTAGATTCCTAACCCGGAATTTCGTGAATTCGCGTGAAAATCAAGCGAATTAATATTTTCAGAAGACATCGGCTGTCCTTGATGGGACTGTTTAGAATTCAGGATTTATTTCTGCATATATAAATGGATCGAAAGGGATAGCCGTGAAGGGGGTTGAAAGTGGTCAAGAAATTACTGATTTTGAGTAGTGTGCTGTACTTCGTATTGCTGGCAAACCTCAACCATGTCGCATTTGCCGGACAGAACGTGCACGGGAATCCACCCATCGCCCTTGATGCCAGTTTCTCCACGCCAGGGCGATCCATGACGATCAGGCTGGGGGGCCGCGGGGGACAAGGACGGTTGAAACTAGAAATAGTAAGCCCTCCAAGTCACGGCAACGTGAAGGTTAAAGATCGCCCGGGGAAGGTTAAATATCGCCCTAAGGCGGGATTCTCCGGTAATGACAGCTTCACCTTCCGGGTGGTAGACGAGCGTGGGGCCGCTTCCGAGCCGGCTACGGTGACAATAGCCGTGGCGGTACATGGCGATAGAAAATACTCCCGGGGGATCCAGTTCGATCCGCCACCGTATCTAAAGAAGATTGGGGCAACCCGAAATCGGCTTTTTAAACTAGGATACCTGGATGTAACGTGGTATGACGGGTGGGAAGGGCACTCGGTTGATCCAACCGGGAAAAAAGACTCCACCATCGCACTCCAGAAGGCCATTGACGATGGCTACGACTATCAATTGGCAGTATTCATTCCTGCCGGAACCTACACCGTTTCAGACACCCTGCGGGTCATCAGAAAACGGGCGCGGTTCGCGACTTATCACGGCAACACACTGGTGGGCTCCAGGAAGGGGGCGCAACCCATCATTCGCCTGGCTCCAAATGCTCAGGGGTTTGACAATCCAAACAAACCAAAACCGGTGGTCTGGGTTTGGACCAACCGGGAGGGAGATAACCGGTCATTTGGTACGCCTGCCAGCGAATTCAGTACCAACTCGAAACATCATTGGACCACCATGGGTTTCATGCAATCCGTTAGCAATCTTACGATTGACTGTAACGGTTTAAAGGGAAACACCGGCGCAATAGGATTGCAGTTTGGTGCTGCACAGGCCTCAGATATTCACGATGTAAAGGTGATTGCGACCGGTGCTTTTGCCGGCTTCTATAACATTCCGAGCCGTTCTTCGGCCGGGGCGGCAAATATCGAGGTGGAAGGAGGGCGTTACGGTCTGTATCTGGATCGCGGAGCCAGTTCCGTCATCGTAGGTGCTATCTTGCGGAATCAGACCCAGGCGGCACTCTACTGCAAGCAGTTTGTGCCCATTGCCATGGTGGGATTCCATATCATCAAGGAATCCGGGCCCGTTATCACACTCTCCCATGGCGGCTACTCCAGAGCCGTCGGTACCATTAGCCTCATGGATGGAATTATCGAACTTGGCAAAGGCGGTACTGCGTTGGACAACTCCGCGGGTAAAAATCTCTATGCCCGGAACGTATACGTCAAAGGTACGAATCAAATCGTAAAAACACCGCAAGGCATGATTAAGGCATCCGGGAAATGGAAGCGAATTCAAGAGTACGCGCAGGTAGATCAATATCTCCTGAAAGGTGATCGACCCTACGAACCAGAGGATAGCAAGTTTGCTTCCGTCTCCGTAGTCAACGGGAAAATCAGCAAGCAAGGGCTCACGAATCTCCAATCCAACTCAGAATCACCTCCGGCGAACCTGGTAAGCCGGCATGTCTGGAAGACACTGCCCTCCTTTGAAGATACCGACGCCGTGGTGCTTACCGAGGTAAGCGCGGCCAATGGCTCTGACGACAAGGACGATTGGGTTGAGTTTCAGAAGACGGTTGACTCTCACCGGAAGATATTCGTGCCCAAGGGACTTTTCCGGCTGGGGCAAACCCTGACATTGAAAGCGAATACCAAACTTTTTGGGATCAGCCGACCTCTAGCCCGGATCTACTCGCACCCCTCTTGGAAACCAACCTCTGAAGTATCGATTATCCAGACAGTGGACGATGCGAACGCTACCACCTATCTGGGAACACTGCATCTCGGATTCCAATGGGGTAATAAAAAACATGACTGGTTCAACTTAGTAAACTGGCGCTCCGGGGCCAAATCAATGGTAATGGGCGTCACCGACCGGTATGGGGCCGAAGCCCGACGTAAAAAAGGATCGAGTGGCACGAATCCACATAGCCTGTGGAAGGTTTCCGGCAACGGCGGTGGCCGCTGGTATTTCTGGGGAGTGGACAAATCAGGTCCCAACGAACACGTAGACTACCGCCATATGCTCATAGACGGTACGAACCAGCCGCTATGGTTCTACGGCTTCAATTTGGAAAAGGGTATGGGATTGGCAGGTTGCGAGATACGGGACGCTCGTAATGTGCGCATTTTCAGCGTAAAAGTGGAGAAACACAGACCAATCTTCAAAATCCACGATTCTCAAAACATCGCTATCTTCAGCAGTGGCGCCATGCGCAAGAGCTGTCGTTTAGACGCTCAACCGGCAGCATACTATTGGATAACCGGCAACAGCAAGAATATCCTGTTCGCCAACATCAACCCGCAGAAACGCGGACATGGAGAAGGCTCGTTTACATTGCTGGAAGATACGGCTCACGGAAAGACATCGGTCGACTATCCGGAGATGGTATCAGTTTATAAGCGCGGGAAACTTGATGACGAGGCCATGTACCCATAAGAAAAGCGTGGGTGTGGCTATCGAGAATCACCGATGATGAAGATCACCACCAACGGCGAATGCGCCATCGTTATCCGGGCTAGGATTGTGAACCGGTGAAAATAGGTCTCAGGATTTTATTGGCCATAATATTATCGTCCGCTCTGATGGGCCTACTGGCAATTACTTATTTTTTTTACCAAAAGGCATTTCTGCCTTTGCATAAAACAAGGCTTGCTCCGTTAGGTTTAAGCTATTATACGGACACGATGGCAACTCAATTCAGCCATCCAGTAGTGCTTTTCTTTGGTGATTCTCGAGCTTTAGAATGGCCTAAGCCTAAAACAGAAAAGTACACGTTCATTAATCGAGGCATCGCCAGTCAAACATCTGCTCAGGTGGTGTGGCGGTTTCAGGCGCATGTTGCTCCATTGAAACCCGATGTTGTGGTGATTCAGGTATGTATTAATGATCTAAAAGTTATTCCCTTGTTTAGTAAACAAACAAATAGCATTATCAATAACTGTAAAAAGAACATCGCAAAAATAGTTGAGTATGCGCATGAAATTGATGGGAAGGTTATTTTGAGTACGGTTTTTCCGCTAGGGAATGTGTCTATACTGAGAAAAGCGATTGGTATTCGTGAAGCACCAATTATTAAAGCCATAGATGAGGTCAATACTTTTATTAGATCACTGGCCTCAGAGCAGACGCATATTCTCGACAGTTATCAGTTGCTCGTTGAGGATACTAGAAAAATCGATAAAAAATTCAGCCGAGACTGGTTACATTTGAATAGATTAGGCTATCGGAGGCTGAATGAAAGGCTTTCTAAATTGTTATGAATAGGAACGACACACTTCTTTATCTGACTTTCCTTATCATCCATCTTCGGCGTTGTGACAATAGTCACATAGCCTATACTATGCACCTGTTGTTGCGCCCTGAATACGAACGATCATTCGATCGCTAATTAGGGAAATCTGTCGTTCGCACTCCTAATCAAGTGCTTTTCAGCATTTACTCCACTTAATAACGCTAACGAATTGAAGGTTTTCCAATGCTCTTTAATTCATATATTTTTCTACTTTTTTTTCTGCCGATCACCTTTACCGGATTTTTTCTAATAGGAGGTAGAGGCCATCACCGTATTGCCATCGCATGGCTTGTCGGTGCTTCATTATTTTTCTATTCCTGGTGGAACCCGGCTTACCTGGGACTCATTCTAGCTTCGATATTTGTTAATTACGCGGTAGGTGTATCGCTCGGAGGCGCACAAAAATCAAAAACTCTACTGACTGTGGGTATTGTTTTCAATCTCCTTCTTCTCGGCTATTTTAAATACGCAAATTTCTTTGTCGATAACCTTAACGCCCTCACCGGCAGCGATCTATTTCTGGAGGCTATTTTACTGCCGCTTGCTATATCTTTTTTCACCTTCCAGCAGATTGCCTACCTTGTAGACGCATATCAGGGAGAAACAAAGGAATACAACTTCCTGCATTACTGCCTCTTTGTTACCTTTTTTCCTCAACTTATTGCAGGTCCAATTGTACATCACAAGGAAATGCTGCCGCAGTTCGCTAAGGATGCGATATATAAGATCAAGCATAGAGATGTGGTAATAGGTCTAACTATACTAATATTAGGGCTTTTTAAAAAAATAGTCATGGCTGACGGCATAGCAGTGTATTCAACACCAATTTTTAATGCTGCCGCAGATGGTCAAACGATAAATTTTTTGGAGGCCTGGGGAGGTGTACTTGCATACTCTTTTCAACTTTACTTCGATTTTTCCGGCTATTCTGATATGGCCATTGGTATTGCAAGACTATTTAGCATTCAGTTGCCAATTAATTTCAACTCTCCCTACAAAGCAGTCAATATCATAGATTTCTGGCGGCGTTGGCACATAACACTTTCACGATTTCTTCGCGATTATCTTTACATACCACTAGGCGGAAACCGCAATGGCCCTACACGTCGTCATATCAACCTTTTAACCACGATGATTCTCGGTGGATTGTGGCACGGCGCCAGTTGGAACTTTGCCGCATGGGGTGGACTGCATGGACTGTATCTTGTAATTAATCATTTCTGGAGAACGATATACAAGACTTTGGGATGGAACCTGCTAGAAAACAGCCTAGCTTATTACTGGTTTTCCAGGATCATAACCTTTCTGGCAGTCGTCATAGCATGGGTACCGTTCAGGGCCGCCGATGCTGATGCCTCGATCAGCATGCTTCGGTCTATGTTTGGTCTAAATGGAATTACGCTACCTACGGTACTACGTTACAAACTTGGTGACTTTGGCGTGTATTTAGAACAAAGTGGCGTTTCCTTTGGAGGGTTTTTTATTCTGGATATTGTGCAATGGGCCACATACGGCGCACCGGCAATAATATTCCTACTGTTAACCTCGTGGTTTGCACCAAATACGCTACAGATCATGTCCTACCAAAACCAGACGACCGAAATAAAGGTGTTTCGATTCAAACCTAGCTTCGCGTGGTCCTTTGTGACCGCGGTACTTCTTATCACCTGTCTTTCGTATATGAACAGAGCAAGTGAGTTTATGTACTTTCAATTCTAGCCTGATTCAACTGAACCCAATATAAATCTATTACATTCAGAAAGCGAAATGGCCTATGTATCTGCCCCGTTTTGAACGGTGCTTTTATCCCTCGCAAAGCGCCACTACTTTAGGAAAATTGATGTGGATCAACAGTATAAAAAATATTTAGGCATCCTCCTAAGTCTGATAGGAAGCTATTATATTGTGGTGTTCAGCTTCAACTATATTATTGACCCGTTCAACCTGAAAAAGTCAGCCATAGATTTCGGATATAGTAAAAAGAAGATTGCAGTCCCATATAACCATATTCTGTACAATATCAACGAATTCAATCATGGCGACTATACGAAAGTCATCTTTGGTGATAGCAGAGGCCGAGCACTATACCGAAAATATTTTATTACTTATGATGACAACAAATGGTTCAACTTCAGCTTCGGAGAAGCCAATATCCTGGAGATTATCGACAGCGTCTATTATGCGGTTGAAAATAATGATCTAGAAAAGGTACTCATCACCATTCCCTTTCGTGTTTTTATCGATCGGGACTTAAACAGGTTCCCCGAAGCCCTCGATCTGGTATCTTCGCCACCGCTCTATTATACAAATACTCTCGTCACCAAGGTAAGTGGAGCTAGTCTCTTATATTTGTTGAAGGATAAGGTAATTAAGACCCAAAAACAGGGGGGCAAAAAAAAGGCTGCATGGCGTTACTGGATAAAGCGCGCACGTACTAAGGCACATGCCTGGTCTCCTGCAAGGCGGATCATCGTGAAACTAGAAAAATTGTTTGATCACCTTGATAAAAAAGGTGTGAAGTACACAGTTTTTCTACCCCCCTTACACAACGATATACTTGATGAATATCTCCCCGTAATTGGTGATCATTATCATAAATATGTTAAGTTTCTAACCTCCAACGCTGAAACCCTCGACTGCACCAAAGCACCCTTCATAGATGACTATGATGCCTTCAGTGACCCATATCACTTTAATCAAGAAAATGCGGAACTCATCATTAAAGAGTATCTAAGCGGCAACAACAACCTATGCGTAAGAAGGGTTCCTGAAGAATCACGCTCCTCCACCCCGCACAATGCTTCCAGGAGCCTTGATTTTGTAGCTTCGAATGAGTCTTGACGAGATGCTGCTCTAGACCGGATACTTCATAAATTACACGCGCCCTCGCCAGGTACGCTTGTTACCTGCAGCGTTCCACCCATCAGATTCACCAATCTCTGACAGATCGCCAGACCCAGCCACGTGCCTTGTTCAACTCTTTTTTGATGATGCACTTGGTGAAAGATATTGAAGATATTCTTGAGATCTTCGGTTCGGATTCCGATGCCGGTATCCTCGATAAGAAAACGAAGGCAATCATTATGATGGCCGACCTTCAAAACGACTGTGCCTCGGTCGCTGTATTTAATGGCATTGTCGAGCAGATTCACGAGGACTTGGCGTATGCGGCGTTCATCGGCGATGACCATAGTAGGAATATTCGAAAGCCACTCGCTGCTAAAATGTAAGCCCTTCGCCTTCGCTCGTGTTTGCATGATATCGACAACCTCTTGCAATAGATCCGGAAGGTTGATATCAGTGGCATAGAGCTCAAGGTTTCCAGCCTCGACCTTGGCGAGGTCTAGGACCTCATTGATCAACCCGAGAAGGTGGTTTCCCGATTGCTCAATAGTATTGAGTGCCTTTCTCTGCTTGGGCTACCCACTTAAGCCGCGACAAGCTTTGCATTCAATGGGTTAGGGAAAGACCGTCCTTTGCTCTGACGAGGTAGCGGTAACTTGCCCATATGATCGACTAACCATTGGAACAGATCGGGAAAAGAGGTATCAAATAGCCGCTCTGCGGAAGTTGTGCCATCACGACGTTTGAG
>JAAEPA010000011.1 GCA_024222475.1 Gammaproteobacteria bacterium
AAATGACAGAAAACATCATGATGTAGCTCAACCGCCATCAGGCAACCGCTGTTCATAACAAGCTTGTTTTTCATCACTACCTATGACGCCTCAAGTATCCATTACTCATGCCGATAATCATCTTATGGCCGCGATTTCTACACTGCAAGCAGGTGATACTGATACCTTAATTGATATCAAAACGGAACAGGTACGACATTTTTACAGTGCCGTGCCTCTCTCCCGAGTTTGACAGTTTCTAGGCACATTTTCACAGCCGACCCTTTAACAGTGCGGGTTTGCGGGCAGTTTGGCTGAAAACTCCTAGTCACATGGATTTTTGCAAACTCCAGGTAAATACCAGTATTATCCAGTGCATGTACCTACGTGAGAGCAAACAGAAACGAACAAACGGCAAAGTAGTCACCTACCTGCAGATTGCAGAGAATGCCTGGAATCCGGAGAAGGGCCGGTCCCAGGCACGCATCATCTACAACTGTGGACGCGGCGATGATCCGGATGCCGTGGAACGGCTCCGTCGATTGGCACGGAGTATCCTGCGCCGTTGTTCGCCAGAGGAGATTGTCGCCGATGGTCCCGAATGGTCACTGGTCTGTGCATGGCCCTATGGGGATGTCTACGTACTGGAGTCGATCTGGAAACGTCTCGGCATTGATACAGTGATCCGCAAGCAGGTGGCAAAACGGCGTTTCGAATTCGATATGGAGCGCGTCCTGTTCGCACTGGTGGCCAATCGCGCCTGTGCACCTGCCTCCAAGCTCTACTGCCATGAACAGTGGCTAAAGGAAGATGCTTATATCCACGGCGCACGTGAATTGGAACTCCAACACCTCTATCGCGCAATGGATTTCCTGGAGGCAAATAAAGATGAGATCGAACAGGCGATCTATTACCAGGTATCCGATCTACTCAACCTTGATGTGGATATTGTGTTCTACGACACCACCTCGTTGCACTTCGAAATTGACGAAGAGGATGAGGGGAATGGAGATGGCCAGGTCAGGGGCAGTTCCGAGGCGGGTAGCAAGCACTACCCCGCCCCCAGAAAACGCGGTCATAGCAAGAATGGACGTAAGGATGCACCTCAGATCGTCGTAGGGCTGGCAGTGACCCGTGATGGGTTCCCAGTGCGCCACTGGGTGTTCCCAGGCAACACCGTCGATGTCACCACCGTGAAGAAGGTCAAAGAGGATCTGAGGGGATGGCGATTGAGCCGCTGCCTGTTCGTAGGAGATGCTGGCATGGTTTCACAGGCAAATCTCCAGACGCTCTCCAAGGGTGGTGGTAAGTACCTATTGGCGATGCCGATGAAGCGCGGTGATGAGGTAACCGAGGCGGTCCTTACCCGCCCGGGACGCTTTCGTGAAGTAGCCGACAACCTGAAAGTCAAAGAGGTGGTAGTCGGTGACGGAGAGCGACGCAGGCGTTATGCCGTCTGCTATAACCCACAGGAGGATCGGCGACAGAAACGTCATCGGGAGCGGTTGATCCAAGAACTCGAAGCAGAACTGGCGAGTCTGTCGGATCAGGGTGAAGGCTATAGCAAGCGAGCCTGTGCTCTGCGCACCAGCGCACGATACGGTCGACTGTTGAAGGAAACCCGCAAGGGACTCGCCATCAACCGCAAGGCGATTAAAGAGCTGGAGCGATTTGATGGCAAGTTCGTTGTCCACAGCAATGATGACACATTAACGGCCGAAGACATGGCTTTGGGCTACAAACAGCAGCAACGGGTAGAAGAGGCGTGGCGGACGATGAAGAGCGGACTGAGGATGCGCCCGGTCTATCACTGGGCACCTCACCGCATCCATGCGCATATCGCCATCACGGTCTTATCACTGCTCCTGGAACGGGTGATTGAACATGGCGCCGGAGATACCTGGCGGAATATCCGCGATGATCTGAAGCAGATTCAATTGGCGCAATTGTTGAGCCCAAATGGAACCGTCTGGCAGGTGACCGAACCCAACATGGATGCGTCTAAGCGATTGAAAAGATTGAAGCTTAAACCGCCAAATCCGATGATCGGCCTGATCTGATACCAATCAAAACCTAGATACACACCCATTTTCAGCATCCGCTGGAAAGCCTTGTGCTGTCTGGCTTTGCGCCGGGTGTGTTACTAGAAACTGTCAAACTCGGGCGAGAGTGAGGGGGCAGCACACGAACTCACCACCCTCACATTGACAGGCCTCAGACTTGCCGGTATTGGCTGGAAGAGACGTAAAGCCACATAACTTACCACAGGCCCTCAACTCCACCCTGCTATGGCTTGCCTTGACGGGTTTCTTTATGCTTGATGAACGACCGATGTTGGCACTTCGGAGACATATAGCTACCTCTCATTAGATTAGCCTTGTTTTTCTTGGAGCTAACCTCTCTCTTAAATCAAGCGGACTTTAGTCCAAAAGGATTCGACGACGTACAGGTTAAAAGAGTCGATCACGAGCATAGTTGGTAAACGCCAGACTCGGTGTTTGTAAATTGGTTGGGGTGGTTGATGATATCGCTTAATTCCTGCGCCTCAACCGGCTTGCTCAACAGATAGCCCTGGATTTCATCACAACCATAATGATTCAATAACTTGAATTGCTGTTTTTCTTCGACGCCCTCGGCAACAACACGTAAGCCAAGTGAGTGTGCCATCGAAATCAGGGTTTTGACGATTTGCTCATCATTC
>JAAEPA010000012.1 GCA_024222475.1 Gammaproteobacteria bacterium
CAGCCCCAGTCCAAGCACCCAGGCGCCATTGAGCAGGCCGAGGATTAGGGGGATGCTGGCCATGGAGAGCAGGGTAAAAAAAAGCAGGCGATGGCGCTGCGCGAGCAGCGCATTGATCAGAAAACCGATCAGAATAAGCACCGAGAGATTCTGAAAGGCTGCATCCTGGATATTAAAAACACGGACGGTCAATACCAGCAGCAGCAATTCCATGCCAATGAACAGGATTTTCCCTAGCGGAATTTCGCTAGAGAATAGCATGCTAAATTTGAAATGTTCAGGTCTGTTCATGATCCTTTCAGTCAACAGTTTATGTTTGCCGGTTTTCTTTGTCGGTTGAACGAGTCCTAAGCCTCAAAGACTGGATTCTGCAAGGCTATAGCGGCCTTTTTGCTGCTAGGTTTAGTGGGATTTGGTCTGGAGCTATGCCTTACCCAAATTAGGTCTGTTAACGGCACCTTCTGGTGCACTCTTGGATGAAAAGTTGTGGATAAATCGATATCTAGTGCGGCTGCCACTGAAAGTCTCTGGCCACGCCTTAAACGTTACTCTCAGTGGTAGCTTTGCTACAATGCAGCTGTATTAGCCCCGACTTAGGAATGCTACCGAAATAACTTCCCTATCTGACTTGCCTAATCGTCCGTCTTCGGCGTTGCGCCAACAGTGACATAGCGAGGCTATGCGCCTGTTATCGCGCCTTGAATACGAACGATCATGCGGCGCCAGTTAGGGAAGTTATTTAATTCGCATTCCTTATTTGATCCATACTGACTTGGTGTTGACGAACTCCCGAATGCCATGCAGGGACAGTTCACGTCCATAACCCGATGCCTTAACACCGCCAAAGGGTAGGCGAGGATCGCTTTTCACTAGGCCGTTCACGAAGGCGCAGCCGCATTGTAGTTTTCGAGCAAAGGTCTCCCCGTGCTGGGAATCCTGCGTCCATACCGCGCCGCCAAGGCCGAATCGGGTATCGTTGGCAACGCGTAGAGCGTCCCGCTCGTCTTTGACCCGGATTACGATCGCCACTGGGCCGAACAGTTCCTCGTCATAGGCGCGCATCCCGGGTTTTACATGATCGAGTATGGAGGCCTGGTAAAACGTTCCCTGCCCAGGTAGGGGTTCGCAACCGGTCAGGGCAGTGGCCCCTGCTTGAATGGAGTCCGTCACCTGTAGATGCAGTTCCTGTCTCAGCGCTTCACTGACCATGGGCGCTAGGGTCGTCTCTCGCTGCATGGGATCACCTGGTAGCAGGGCCTGGACACTAGCACTGAAGCGTTGTAAAAATTCCTCAGCGATGGCATCTACGACGATAAAGCGTTTTGCAGCGATACAGCTTTGCCCGGCATTGGCATAGCGTGAGACCACGGCCGCGGGTACGGTGATTTCCAGGTCGGCGTCCTCCAGGACTACAAAGGGGTCGGAGCCACCGAGTTCAAGTACACACTTTTTTAGCGCGGCGCCGGCGCTAGCGGCAACCTGACGTCCAGCGGGTTCGCTGCCGGTCAATGTAACCGCATGTACTCGAGAGTCCTCGATAACCGATTTGACCTGGGAGGCCGAGATCATCAGAGTCTGAAAAATGCCTTTTGGAAAGCCTGCATCTCGGAAGGTTTCTTCCAGGGCCAGTGCACATTGCGGTACGCTGGAGGCATGTTTTAACAGCCCGGTATTGCCGGCCATCAGACCCGGGGCGGCGAACCGCATCACCTGCCAGAAAGGGAAGTTCCAGGGCATCACTGCCAGTACCGTACCCAAGGGTTGATAGGCCGCAAAACTACTACCGGCATCGGATGCGATGAGTTCATCCGCCAGAAACTGCTTGGCTTGTTCGGCGTAGTACTCGCAAACCCAGGCACACTTGTCCACCTCAGCGAGCGATTCGACGTACAGTTTGCCCATCTCTTGGGTGATGATGCGGGCATAGTCCACTCTGCGTTCTTTTAGAATCTGTGCGGCATTGCGCATCAACGCCGAGCGTTCATTCATCGGGGTTGTCGCCCAGGCTGGAGCGGCATTGGCAGTGAGCTGTAGCGCCTGATCGATTCTTGACTCGCCCCAAGTGTCGTATTCCCGGATCAGTTGACCCGTTGCCGGGTTGAGGGAACGAAAAGCCATGTGATGCCTCCTTATACGGTTTTATGTGTTTCTCATATTTATTGGTCGTGGGTTTTGAGCATAGTCTGTCAGGTACTTCGATTTCAAATTATCGTGCTGTTGGGGATCACCCGTTTGAACTTTGCGTTCCTATATTAGCGTGAAGATAAATAATTTATTAGAGTAGCCATTAAAGATATTAATATGGTGAAAGATTTATTTCATGTGCTATGCTGTTAAAGACAGTAGGTCTGTTGGGAATTATCGGTACCAACCGCAGGGGTGGATAACCACAGTGGGTTGTCGTTGTTATTGAAGATCGGGACGGGTTCTGTGCTCTATAACCCTGGTTCCGGTAGCGCACTGGATAAGCGGTGTACCGGTCCCATACAGGAGAGTCGTTCTCTGCTAGGGGGTGTTAGCTATGGAAGTTGCGATACTGCGCTCAGAGGTACCACGAGGTTTTGTAAAAAGGACAAAGGGAATAAAAGGGATGAACTTGAAGGAAGCAAGGGAGAAATATGGGGTTGTAAGGGGAAGACGCCACAATTATTATCAGTTCTATACCGTTAAGCCTAGTTATGCGCGTACCTATGGAGTACGTGATCTTTACTTCTATCGATATGTCAAACAGGGTAGGTCAGGTGTCCTTGAGCGCGATGTACTCAAGGCCGCGGATGGTTGGATGAAAGAATATTTTCACTGGAATGAGATCCTTCCGGTGAAGGAGGCCGCGGATATCGCCGAGGAACTTTGCAAGCTCAGTGAAAGGTATTTGGTTCACGAGCAGTATAAAGATCCCGTGCTGATCACCAATCAGATTGCGCCCTTTGGAAGACAAACCGGTTATTGGGTAGCGCAATTGGGCAAACGCGAATTTCGTGATATGTGGGAATGGCTGGAAGTCCATGCCAACAAGGGGGTCATGTTGTTGGGCGATAAGGAGATGTTGGCGCATGATCCAGAACTGGAGGCCGAGTACCGAAAAGAGCTGTGCTAGCAGGGCATCAGCTCGCGACCAGTTATGACTTGCTTACCTCCATTCTGTTCCTTGGTGGGTCAGCGCTGCTTCAAATAGGCCTCCATTCTAGGAACAAAATGCGGTATGACCTCGGGAAGCATCTTGGGCAATAGATTACCCATGACCTCGGGCATTAACTCGGGCATTTGCTCCTTCATGTATTGCGGCATAGGCACGACTTCTTCCATCGCCTTTAACATATCCGGCATCATTTTTGGCATCATCCCAGGTAGTAATCTGGGAAACAGCAAAGGCATCATGGGTCGCATCATCCCGAGCATGGCGTCACGCATGGCCGTGGGGGCGGAGTTTTTCATCCATTGCATCATCCCCCGCAAGGGTTGCGGCATGACCCCGATCATCTGGGGCAGAAGATTGGCCATGAATTCTGCCATCGCCGCCGGTTTGAGCAATTTGATCATCGCCTCGAAGGTCTTCCACTGCTCGAGGGTGTAAGCTGTAGAGTCCGGTAGACTGACCCCCAGACCTTCGGCGGCGATATGGGCTAGGTCGATGATGGGTAGGTCGATCCCGGCCTTTTTTGCGCTGACCCGAAGTTGGAGTTCACAACACGGACACCCGGCGATCAATGCCTCCGCGCCCGTCTCTACAGCCTCTTTAAGTCTCACCTTGCCGATGTTTACGGCCGCGCCATCAGGATCCTCCAACAGGCTGAGGACGCCGCCGCAGCAATGGGCGTTGTCGCGGTTGTACTCCATCTCTTTGAGTTCCACACCGGGGATAGCTTGCAATAGCTGACGTGGTGGCTCATAGATGCCGCCGGCTCGTCCCATGTGGCAGGAGTCGTGCCAGGTGACCTTGCGGGGAACTGCTCGGGTGAACTTCAGATTGTCACTGGCCAGACGTTCGGCCAGTACCTCGGAATAATGACGGGTCTCGATGTCGAATGGAATACCTAGTTTTTTGGCCCACTGGGGATAATAGGTATGCCAGGACAGCCAGCAGGCCGGGCAGGAGGTCACTACCGTCTTCACCCCGTGATGTTCCATAGCCCGGATGTTATAACGCACGATTTGTTCGAAGGTTTCCCAATGACCGGCGACCAGCATGGGGATTCCGCAACAGGCCTCCTCTTGGCCCAGATAAGTGAAATCGACCCCTGCAGCACATAGCAGCTTGCTGGTCCCTTGGGCGACATCGGTCTCGACCAGGCTGGCGGTGCAGCCCGCGAAATAGGCGATCTTCGCTTTGTTGTGGAGCCTGTCCTTGACATCGTCCGGCAGCCAGGCATGTCGGTCCGCCTGGCTCGCCGAGCAGGGGGTAAAGTACACATCTCCCGCTTGCGCACGACTTTTTTCCTTGATGTCCTGAGTCATCCATGCCGCGCGGTCCTCTTGGTGGGCACCCCAAATATTGAGTTCCTTGCGGGCGCTGGCCCGCATCATCTCGAAGGGAGGGAAGGTGGCCAGGCCCTGTTTCTGGATCAACTCGCCGCGCATTTTCATCCACATGGATTCATTGGGCAGTTCCAGGGGACATTTGACATTGCACATCTCACAGGTCGTGCAGGCCAGGAAGTTACCCACCCATTCCTGGGTCATGTTTGCCCGGCCCTCTATATAATCACGGAGAAAAAACCAGCGGCCACGGGGAGATTCCGACTCCCAGCCCCGGCCGTAGTATTGATCGCATTCATCCACGCAGTAACCGCACTGAGCGCAGGCATAGGCATACCAGGCCACGTCACCCGGGATGCCTCGCTTGTCCTGGGTCTCGATTCGTTCGCCCACCGGGCTGGTGAACAGATTGGCGGGAATCCGGGCCAGGGGCTCCAGCGGGAGTATCCCGCCCAGCAGATAAGCCATTAGCCCCTTGTCGATCACCTTACGTGGATTCATGATGCCTTGCGGATCCACCTTGTGTTTGAACTCGGCCAGTTTGCGTACCCGCTCGGCGCCTAGTACCTTATTGGCCTGACTGGAGAAGTAAAAGCCGGTGGAATAGGCCCATCCGCCATGTTTTTGGGCGCTGCGAATCAGAGTCAGGGAGAGGGCGTAGGCTACCCCATAAGCCAGGTTGCGCTCATCGTGGGGGATAAAACCCAGTAGGGTCACCAGGCCTTTGGGCCCTTTACGGTGATTGCGTTGGACCATGCCCTCGAGCGTGAGCGGTTGTTTAATGACCTTTTGCACCTGGTCGAGGACCGGGCCCAAGGCATCTAAGGGAACCACGGCCTCGGCCGGCAATAGACTAGGCCCCAGCCTTTTGATATGCATCAGATTGAACCGTTCATCCCATTCCTGTTCGGCCAGCGATCGATCTAAACGTATTCCTTGATATTTGCTGACGATCTCGGCTAAGGCTTTTTCTGCATGGGCCCAGCGTTCGGTCGATGCCGCCAACAGCAGGATATAACCGTCTTCGGGCAGGGGGGGGCGGGATTCGGGCACGGGATGACCATGCTCCAAGCGCGGAGGTAGAGCGTTCTTGAGCCGGGCCATGGTCGGGTTGATGAAACTTACCGACCACAGCGCCAGTTTCGAATCCAGTATCTCGTTGAGTGCGCCGGCCAATGCGTCAGCGGATTTGAATTTTACGGCACGCACCTCATGGGGTTGCTGGCCGCGCACCCGCAGGGTGATCTCGGTGATGAATCCGGTGATGCCCTCGGCATCGCTGACCAGTTCGAGTTCATCGCCCTCAAAAACACGAACCTCGCCCGTCGGCAATACCACCCGCGCCGAGACCACATTGTTCAGGAAGCAGCCGAATTCAAAACCGCCGTAACCCACCCCACCTTGGGCCAGCCAGCCGCCTACGGTGGAAGCAGGGGCACTGGAGGGATAGGTCCTCAGACTGAGTCCCTCATTGCTGATCGCCTTCTCAAGGTCTTCCCAGACCAGACCCGGTTCGACCCGCACCATCATGGCCTCCTTATCGATCTCTATCAGCTTGCGCATCCTGGTCATGTTGACCGAGAGCCCACCCTTGACAGGTAACACCCCACCGTAGCCTGAGGTGGCTTTGGCCCGCGGCACCAGGGGTATTTTGTGTTTGCTTGCCCAGCGGACCAGTTCCAGCAACTGTTGCTCGGTCCGGGGTTGGACGACTGCCGCGGCGACCGCCTCACCGACCAAGGGTCGAATGAGTTTGGGAATAACACCGACATCATGGCTGTAGATCCGGCGCTCCTGCTTGTCAAAACTAACCCACTCACCATACATGTGGCGAAGCTGCTGTTTGAGGGTAGGGGACAATGTCTTCATAGTGGTCACAAAAGGTAGAAAATTAGGATATCTGTATATTATTATAGTTTAAATTTGTCCTGTGAGAGGCCATGACGATCAGCCGTTGTTGGGATTGCGCACGCATGCCGATAAGCGGTGATCAGAGTTCGGTTATCTGCGTTCTCATGGACTTCTCGCCCGGGTTTGTTGATTGAAGTGCCTGTAACGAAGTTGTAACATGCCGGCATCTCACAACCAAGGGGAAGGGCGTGTGAACAGAATTTCGACCGTATATAATGATTTTCTTGGACGAATAGAAAAATATATCGCTGTTCTAAGCATTCTTGCATTCGCAACCGGCTGCTGGTTGGCAAACCTCTCCGAGGGGTTTGCCCGTCAAGTCGATGGCATCGTCAATAGTTTTATTGATGGTTATGGAATGATCGCTCCTACGGTCATTTATCTGATACTGACCCCCTCCCTGACCAAGGTATTCACTTCCATTGGAAAAGGCGGCAAGGGTTTCGTCGCAAGGATGATGATATGGTTTGCGGGGACCCGGTTGATAGCCTTGTTGTGGGCTGTTTTATTCACCACGGTGGTGTTCGATCTTCCATGGATATCGCAGGATACATCCTCGTTTTCCCAGGCCTTGAGTACCTCGATGGGCGATCTCGGTTGGTTGTTGACGCACAGTGTGTATTTTTATGCGATATATGCCTCGCTAATCAGCGTTACCATTGCACTCAAAGTGGATTGGCTGGCGGGATTCTTTTCTCGCGGGGTGGATTTAATCGAGTACATGGGTAGCCATCTGGTCTTGTTGGTCCCTGTGTTCATGCTAGGTATTGGGTCCTATGTCGCTTATTTGCCGAGCGCTATCTCCAGTCAGGTTGAAGCGTCTTTTACGGATCAGGCGGTCAGCGGCAACCTCATGGGCAGTGGGATTGAACTTCATCCCATCGAGGTCCTGGGGATGGGTATCGATCCGGGCACCTCTACAGGTATGATTATGGCTTATCTGCTGGGGGCGCTGTTAACCGGGCTGGCCTGTGTGATCTGGCATGCCGCCTTACTTGGCGTTGCCAAAAGGCGCATCCGAGACTTTTCCATCACCGATTATTTCAAGAACTATTGGGTCAAGGTCTATCCCCTGCTGTGGTCCACCTCCTCGGAGGCCTTGTCAACACCTCTCAATCTGCATCTGGTAAAAAGGCACTATCCTCGGATTACTCCGGAGATTCGCGGATTTACCATCGGCGGAGGATCGTTTCTGGGCATCAATGGTACTGTGATCTGCGTCTATGCATTGGGTGGGCTTGTTACCTCTATCCTCGGGATAGAGGTTTCCTTTCTACAGCTGCTCATGAGCATTCCGCTCATCTTCCTACTGGGTTACGGAATCCCCGGTATTCCAGGGGAACTCATTATCTTTGCCGGCCCCATTGCCATTATTCTGGGTCTGCCACAGGATGTGGTACCCGTTTTCCTTGCCTTATATGTTGGTTTTCAGATCGGACTCCCGGATTCTTTCCGTACCGG
>JAAEPA010000013.1 GCA_024222475.1 Gammaproteobacteria bacterium
ACTGGGCTCCGCCACCTGGGCAGGGTGATTATGGTAAATAACGACTGCAGCGGCGTTGCACTCCAGTGCGCGTTGTACCACGATTCTCGGGTGTACACTGGCGCCATCGATAGTGCCATGGAACAGTATTTCGTTGGTGATAATTTGATGCCTATTATCCAGAAACAGAACCCCGAATACCTCCGCCTTGTGATCTCGAAGAAAAATTCGGAGATAAGCCTTGGAATCATTGGGACTGTCCAATGATTGACCGGGTTGGTGTCGAATCTCAAGCACGTGTAACGCTAGTTGAACGACTGCGTCGGCCTCGGTTGTAGAAAGATCTTTAGCGCAAAACTCACTAAATCGATCGGTGTTAAAGGAAAGACTGTGTTGCGTTGGCATGACGATCTCCTGGCAGAATGATAACAACGGAGACCGCCTCCATCAGGAGAGCAAGTCTCCCGATGGGACAGTAAAATAAAGACCACGGCCTAAGCCGTTCGCACCTGAAATGGCCTAAGGTGCTGGCGCTGACTCGAAGTCAGCAAGGGCACTGACAAACGTCAGTAAGGGCGCCTGTTAACCGACAGGCAACGGAGTAAACCGCCTTTTCGCAACCTACCGAATATCTGCGATGGGTTCTGAAAAGGCTCCGGACTAGAAGTATGAAACTGAGGTGATAACTCTCCAGCAGAACACCCGCTAACATCGATACCGTAGGTCGGGTCATAGGTAAGCCGCTGTTTAAAAAAGATGGCATCGAAGGTAGAAAAACCTCCGACGCCAAGAGTAGGAACAAGGAAAGACACCTTATTGAAAGGCATCTGAAAATGAAGATCGGAAAGATGACTTAAGAACCCGCTTGGAGCGTCTTTTAAGCGTGATCTTCTCCGGCGAAGACATGCACACCGTCGATTTTTGCCCATTGGACCTGAAGCAGACGACCTTTAATGATACAGCCCGTCTGTCCCTGCTTTTTACCCAATTTGTATTCAACTATATCGGGGTAGATATCTCCGATTATAAAGCCCATCAGCACGGCCATCTCGGCATTGATGGCTGATTGAAGAGTCCACATCCGCTTTAAAATGTTGGCACCAGAGACGCGCAAATAAAACAGCGTGTATTTCGGATGATCGACGTTACCATGTAACGCTGATATGTTTACTGCATAAAAGGGCTGACCACGTGAAGGTTCTGCCTTATGAAACGGTTTGCATAACCGAGGCCTGTGGTGTGAAGGTTGAAGTATTTACCGTAGGACATGGGTGTCTCCTCTAAAT
>JAAEPA010000014.1 GCA_024222475.1 Gammaproteobacteria bacterium
CTACATCCTGCCGCTGGTCGTGATCACCATCTTCATGCTCTCCGGCTACTCGCCGGGCTATTCCGCGATCCTGGGCGTAGTGACCTGTATTGTTATCAGCTGGTTCAGAAAGGAGACGCGTATTGACCTCAGAGGATTCGTGCAGGCCTCCCGCGCGGGCGCCGAAAGCAGTCTGAAGATAGGCGCGACCATCGGCGTAATAGGTATTATCATCGGCGTACTCACCTATAGTGGTTTGGTGCTCACCTTTGCCGATATCGTCATCGAGCTGGCAGACGGCAGACTGTTTCTAACCATTCTACTGATCGCCCTTGCCTCATTGGTCCTCGGGATGGGTGTTCCGGTTACGGCGGCCTATCTGATCACCGCCGTGGTTGCCGTTCCGGCACTCACCCACCTTGGTGTCAATGAATTAGCAGCGCACATGATTGTGTACTGGCTGTCACAAGATTCCAATATCACACCACCGGTGTGCATAGCGGCATTTGCAGGGGCCACCATCGCCAAGGCCAATATGTGGAAGACCGCCTTTTCCGCCTTCAAGTTTGCCAAATTTCTGTACCTTGCACCTTTTCTATTCGGATATGTACCTGGCTTTTCGCTCAATGGGAGCAGTACGGATATCATCATCGCCTTTGTACTGATCTTTATAGGCACATTTGCGTATTCCTGGTTATTAAGCGGTATATGGATTAAATCCATCAAAGGGCTGTTCAACAAGGCATAGCCAAAAAGACTCCCTCCAACTTACAGGGCGCAAAAGACAATGGTTAAGAAAATAACAGTTACCAATAAGATCCCAAGAGTAGAATATAAAAAAATACTCTATACCACGGACCTTTCTGAAACCGGCCGTTACGCCTTCCCTTATGCGGCGAGCATCGCTAGCCGGTATGGCGCAAAGCTCACCGTTTTCCATGTTGCCGAAACACTGAAATTCGAGAAGTATCTAGTCGGCTATATCAGCGAAGACCTATGGGAAGAGATCAAGACCAGGAACCTTACAGAGGCAAGAGAGATTCTTACCGGCAGGAAGAGAGATAATGCGACCATCAGGAATGCCGTTGATCAGTATTGCCAGGACACGATAAACGAGAGAGAAAACCAACCCTATGTTAGTTATGATATTATCGCCAAGACGGGAGATCCTGTAGAAGAAATCTTAAAAGAGGCCCATGGAAATAATTATGATCTCATTGTAATCGGTGAACACAGCCGTAGGACAATAAAGAAGAAGGCGATGAAACGTAAAGTGGGGAGTACCGCATGGCGGATACTACATCGATGCAAGATACCTATCATGGTCGTGCGCGTCCCGGAGGGAGAAGTTTGATTAGGAATGCTACCGAAATAAATATGATCATCTTCTGCGTTGAAAGCCAGTTCTCGCGGAGAGGGTAAAAAATCCGGCGCTATTTCTAGAAGCCTGTCGGACTTAGGTGATCGTAGCGAGGGAAAGACGGTTTGAGACGGATTTTTCGATCGTTTGAGGGAAGAGACAGGGATGTCGAAGGGTGGAGCCGTAGCGTGTAACGAAAAGGATCAACAAATCTGTCCAAATCCGGCTTTTTCCACAGTAGATCGTTCTAAGTCCGACAGGCTCCTAGCCCACCAGGCAGCTCACATTCTGATTTCCATGCACCGTTTCAGCCCTGAGGCGGGCCGGGTCTAGCCCAAACTTCAGAAATATCTTTTGCGCGGATTCTAGAAAGGGTTCCGGGGCCGCGATATACACATCAAACCCGCTGAGGTCGGAATGTTGATCTACCACCCGCAATAATTTCTGTTTGGTGATTTCACAACCCTTTGCCTGTTGGGCCATGATTTCCTGATGACTCTCGGATATGCTCAGCGGTATATAGTGAAATTCATCCAGGGCATCCTGCCAGGAACGACACAGATTGTCGAGATACTGCCCCTCGCTACCACAAGAGATCCAGTAAAGATAGATCTCACGTTCTTTCTCTTGAGCCGTGGCATGTTCGAGCAGACTCTTGATCGCCGCAAAACCGGTATCGAAGGCGATCATAATCATTGGCCTAAGAGAATCTTCATGCAATACGAACCGGCCTTTGGGCCCGATCAACGCCAGCCGTTCACCGACCCTTAAAGTATTGAATAGATAGTCGGAGACCGGTTCATGCCCAACATAGCGGATGTGGAACTCCAGGCGTTTCTCGTCGCAGGGGCAACTCGCAAGGGAATAATCATAATCTCCTATGCGGGGAATGCTCAGGGTGGCGTATTGCCCCGCCAAGAACCTCATTCGCTCACCTCTTGGCATGCGGGTATGTAATATCAGCAATTGGTCGCTGATACGTTCGAGTTTACGCACCTTGACCCGAAATTTCTGCTCTGTTATTTCCTCTGCACCATCAACATCTGGAACCTCCAAGACCAGATCGGAGATGGCGCTGTTGGCACACAACAAAACGAATCCCTGCTGCCGATCAGCCAGCGAGAACACATAGTCCTGATGCCGGGCCCGTTGCACCTCACCCTCAATGATCCTGGCCTTGCACTGACCACAGTTTCCATTACTGCAAGCATAGGGCAGGGCAACACCAGAGCGAATCGCCGCCTCCAATACGGTCTCCTGACCTTCTACCACGAATTGTGATCCGGCAGGCAGGAGTGTCACGCGTTTTCCCATAGCTATATTCTTGTATAACCGTTGCTCGGCTGAGCTGGAACTAAAAAATGTAGGTATCGACTACAAATGGCTGTGGCTTCGGCTAGCAGGTAGCAAAGCTAAGGCATCGCTCGATTACGAGCACTTGAAAGCGCTGCCTACCACAGGGCATTATAGCTACACTATAATCTATTTAAACCCAGATCGCGCAGGATGCGTGCAATTCATGAAGGGACCGATCGAAACCCAGATACTATATTTACAACTAAAAATGAGAAAATAGGCGGGAGCAATCATGGCAGCAATAAAACCGCGTTTTGAATTCAGGACATTCGCCCAGGACTTCGGCATTGTAGAGCGCAAAATGAGGGCAGTGTCTCAGGTAGAAAGGATCAGGGAGAGTGCCGAAATCTACATCATTTCCAGAGCAAGCGATGAAAACAATACCAAGATTCGCGACCAGCTGATGGATATCAAGGTCTTGGTGCAAGAAAAACAGGGCTTGGAACAGTGGAATCCCCGCCTGAAGACAGCCTTCCCTATGAAGGCCTCATCGATCCAGGATGAAGTATTTCCCGCCTTTGGAGTAGCACCACCTCAATTTCAACGTGAGGTCTATACGCTAGATCAATATCTGAATGAAATTATCGGCCCTCAACCCGAGCTTCAGACGGTACATGTCTACAAACGCCGCTTTGCATTCACCATCAATGGTTGCATCGCCGAGCTTGGGGATGTTTACATCAATGGCGCTATGCTCAGGACCGCCAACCTGGAGTCTACCGACATCGATGCGATAACCCATGCCAAGCAAGAAATTGACTTAAAAGGATACGATAATATAAATTATCTTATGGCAATCAAACGCGTCATTGGAATGGCGCCGGAACCCATCCCATGGTAGTCCCACAGCGCCACGGCAACTCCACCACCGGCAGTTTTGAGGCACCCTATTGTCTGACGGTATATTATTGAGGTGAATCCAATGAACCGCGAGATTGAAAAAAAATTTCTTGTCAAAGGCGGATTTAAAAATAACGCCACGGGTTCCTTCAGGATCACTCAAGGCTATCTGTCTACCGTTCCAGAGCGCACGGTACGGGTGAGGATCAAAGGCGACCGAGGCTTTATTACCATAAAAGGTATTGGTAACGCAGCCGGCAATTCCCGTTTTGAATGGGAGAAGGAGATTTCTACCAACGAGGTGAAAGACCTGCTGGCCCTTTGCGAGCCTGGGATCATAGACAAAACCCGCTATCATGTCAGCGCCGGTGAGCATACTTTCGAGGTCGACGAATTCTATGGTGACAATGAGGGGCTGGTAGTGGCGGAGATAGAACTGAATGCGGAAGACGAGGATTTTACCAAACCAAGCTGGCTAGGTGATGAGGTCACCGGTGATCCTAGATATTATAATTCGATGTTGATGAAAGATCCGTATAAGAACTGGAGGTAAACAGCATCAACAAAAAACGCTCATTCATGGAGGGGTTGCAGGACTTCTTCGGGGTCGGTGTTGACACTGTAATCCCGGCCGGTTCGCAGCGACTTCGCCTTTCCGGCAAAGGCACCCGCATACCCTTGACGGGAGTCCCGTTTGAGATCGAAATGGGTCGCCAACGGGTCCAGCTGTACCCGGACATTCCCGTGAATAAAGGTTCGTCTAAAAAAACATTCGATTACATCTTGTTTGATCCGCAACGCTATTTCTCCGGAATCAGCCATTTTCTGAGATTGCGCCAAGGCCATAAAGTCGCCATCGATCGCAACGATGAAATGCAAAAATGCCTCTTCTCGTCCCCCCGCGATGCCTTTCGTCGCCATCTCCAGATCACCCACGAAGGGGATGCCCTGGTGTTCAGGGATCCGATATCCGAACTCGGTACCTATGTCTCGGTCATCGAAAATACCCAGGAAGCCGAGCGTATCACCACCCGCCGATGCCGGGCCTTGCAACATCTGGGTGAGATCTTCGGCGGCCCCATCAAACCCCTCCCCCCCGAACAAGCACTGGATACCCTGCAGCAGGTCAATGAACTCCTCAGAAAGGAACCTTATCGCCCATTGGACTCTTATGGCAACATCGGCGGACTGCTCAATCTACCCAAGCACCTGACCCCCATAGTGGTCGGAGATTTGCATGCTCAGACCGAAAATCTTCTCAAAATCCTCAGTGAAAACATGTATCTCGAAGCCCTGGAAAAAGGGGATGCGGCACTGATTATATTGGGTGATGCAGTTCATCCAGAGGGCGAAGATGAACTGTCATATATGGACAGCTCAATCCTGATCATGGATATGATCCTCAAGCTCAAGCTGAGATTCCCAGACAATGTATTCATGATCCTGGGGAACCATGACAGCTTCTCCCTGGACGTCATGAAAGGGGGCATACCCCAAGGCCTGCTGTGGGAGAAACGAGTCATCGCTACCCGCGGTGAGACCTACCGGGATGCCATGGAACTGTTCTACCGTCAGTTACCCCTGGTGGTAATATCTGAGCATTTCGTCGCCTGTCATGCTGGCCCGCCACGCGGCACCCCCTCCCGAGAAATGCTGGTGGATGTGCGCCGTTACCCAAACTTGTTCAGAGAATTGACATGGACGCGAGTCAAGACACCGAGATTTCCCGCCGGTTACACTCGTGGTGATGTGCGCCGATTCCGCAAGGCTCTGGGGATTTCGGAAAATATACCTTTCATCGTTGCTCATTATCCGCTATCCAGGGAAGATACCATCTGGCTGAATGTCATAGGCATACCCCGGCACCATATCGTATTCAGCGCCCTGCCGGAACAGATGGGTATATTTACCCGCATCGACAACGAGATGGTAGCGCAGATCTATCCGGCGGAGAACCTATCTCCGTGGGTCAATCAAACGCAGCGCGATTCTTAAGGTCCCCGTTTATGGCTTCCCACACACTGACAAGGAATCTGTCTGAGGAATGCTACCTAAATAACTTCCTCATCTGGCTTGTCTTTTGGCCGGTTTTGTTGCAGACGCTGTGATTCGCCGAGGACGACCGGCAAAATTGCGCCTTATATAGACCTTAAGTCCGCTTTGATGGAAATACATCGCTATTTTTTCGTAGGCCTCCACCTGCTTGACGACCAGGGCCTCGGTTAGGCCTTCATCAACAGGATGAGTCCCGGACTTAGCACGAGTCATCAGTACGTTAAATATTAGGTTTGGGGGCAACAGCTGAAAGTCGAAAACATATTTGCGCCGCCAGTTGGTACTGAAAAACCAGCGTTTTTCTGGTGGGAGATGAATCCGTTTGAAATCGATACTTGAAGGGGCCTTCAGCCACTCACGGTCGAATACCGCGTGGCTTTCTTCAAAACCTTTGAAGGGAAACCCGAAATGCACTTCACGGGGACGATAGGTAAGGATCGGGCTGCGCCACCACCCCTTATGGGCCAGGTCAAGATAGCCCTCCTCCGGCCAACCGCCTAGGGCATTGATCAGGGTCGACTTGCCACTGCAAGGCGTCCCGGTGATGATGATCTGCCGAAACCGTTCACCCCGGGGGAAACTCACGCCTTTAATATTCGTGAGATCCTCGACCTCAACACTGTTAAGACGCATTGGCGCTGATTTAGCCCTCTTAAGAAACCAGGTAAGATATCAGTCTTTGAGTAAAGGTTCGAGATATACTGAAAAAAATCAGCGCTTGTTTCTTTAATATGGCACCGGGCTTGAGGTAAAAAAGAGCCGCGAACAAAACTTGATCTCATTCGCGACTCATTGAAGCCCTTGTTTTTAAAGCTCAGGGCCTATGATTAGAGCCCCTGCTCAGGTAAAAACGCCCTTGAGAGTAAAGAAAAATAGTGCTGCAAGTACCCCCCCTACCGGCAAGGTCACTACCCAAGAGACCACGATACCGCCGATCACCCGCAAATCGATGGCACCCACGCCGCGAGCCAAACCGACACCGATGACGGCACCTACGGCAATATGGGTGGTAGAGACCGGCAGACCCGTACGGGAGGCCAGCACCACGGTGGAGGCCGCCGCCAAGGTTGCGCAGAAACCGCGGCTGGGAGTGAGCTCCGTGATCTTAGTGCCGATGGTACGCATAACCCGGTATCCCATAGTCGACAAGCCAATGACAATACCCACACCACCCAGGACCAGTATCCACAGCGGCAGGGCGGATTTTTGCGACACGATCTCAGTAGCGCCCTCCTGAGCGGAATTGATGATACTCACCACGGCAGCCATGGGTCCGATACCATTGGCGACATCGTTGGAACCGTGAGCAAAGGCCATGGCACAGGCGGTAAATATCATCATCGGGGTAAAAACCTTTTCGACACTGGCGAAATGGAAATCCCGATCCGCACTCTCATCCACCTTGACCCGATTGATCAAGAAATACCCTACGGCGGCGATGAGCATGCCGAAGACGGCGGCGACTACAAAGCTCATGCCCACCGAGAGCTCGATATTGAGATGCTTAAGCCCTTTGAACATGGTGACCAGAGAAATGATAAAACCTACCAGGAACACATAAAAAGGTCCCCAGCGTTTGGCGCTCTGAAAGGGATTATCGGTATTGAGAATGAATTTACGGATACTCATCATCAATAAAAAGGCAATCGTCCCCCCCAAGGCGGGAGACACCACCCAGCTGGCGGCAATCTGGCCGATCTTAGCCCAATTCACTGCATCCATACCGATACCCGCCATGGCGAAACCCACGATAGCGCCTACGATGGAATGGGTGGTGGATACCGGCCAGCCCTTGGCGGAGGCCACCATCAGCCAAACAGCAGCGGCGAGCAATGCCGCGAGCATCCCGAACACCAGGATCTCCGGGTTGCCCGTGATCGCCGAGGGATCGATGATGCCCTTGCGGATAGTCTTGGTCACATGACCGCCGGCGATGAACGCACCCGCAAACTCGAAAATAGCGGCGATAATAATGGCCTGCATAACGGTGATAGCGCCGGAACCCACCGAAGTACCCATCGCATTGGCCACATCATTGGCGCCAATACCCCAGGTCATATAAAACCCAAAAATGATTGCTAGAACCAGAAACCACGTGCCATACTCAGTAATTATTTCCATTTATTTTTTCCCTAACACTTACGCTTTTTAATAGAGTTTACTGTCCGCAGCTCCCCTCGCCTCTACCCTATGTAGAAAGAGGATATGCATGTAAAACAGCGTAAAAAGATTTATTTGGCGATCAGTAGGCGCAAGCGATCACCCACTTTCTCTGAGTAATCGGCCAGATCACCGATCCATTGGATGATCTGATACCACATCATCACCGAAACGGGCTTCATCTCGTCCTCATGGGTAAATAGGATACGGGTGGCCTCCAGGCCCTGCTCGTCGGTCTTGTCTTCAAGCAGATTCAGCTCATCCATCATCTCCTCGACCTTGACTATCTCCCTTCCTCTGAAACCGGTCTCCACCAGCTCATCCAGCTCCTCGATGATCCTGGCCGCCTGCTCGCAGACAGCAATACAACTCTGCGTCAGCTCCTGGACGGGCTGGCTTAATGCCTGCGGAAACTCCATGGGGCGTTCCACGAGCAGGCCAGCGATGTCTTGGGCCGTATCGGCAATGGAATCCTGCATCTGCAAGATCTCCAGCAGGTCCCGGCGGTCTACCGGCATGAACAGGCTCTTGGGGAGGCTCATGCGCATCTGGTTCTTGAGTTCGTCGGCAGCATTCTCCTTTTCGAAGATCCTTTCCATTACCGACTTGACCTGTTCCTGATCCGCAACACTCAAGGCTTCGAACAGGGATGGGACTTCACGAGCGCACTCTAGCGAGGCTCGCATGTGATGTTGCAGGGATTTGAATGGGTTTTTACCAAACAGATTTGCCATAGGTGTCATTGGGGGCATGGCGCGTTATATACTCCTTTAATTAAGTTTATAGATATTACTTCCGGTGCAAATTGGTCATCGGAATATCAATTCCTCCAGCTGGCGCGTTGGAATGCGAAAACTATAGCGTATGACCTAGGAAGCTGTCGGACAGGGTCCTAAATAAGACATGATTTACGCATTTCACCTTCGTCCCCGGGGAGAAATAGACATACTACGATATCCCTGAAAACCCATTTGTAACGGTTAAAGCTCAGTTGATGCAGCCCTTGGCCCGATGAGCCTGGGGCGCATTACACGTTGCTTCTGCTCCATGGCGATGTTGAGCATCACAACATCAATTCGATGGCCACGCTCGGTGCGTTTCGCATGACTTGGAAACGAAACCAACGCGCCCCACGAGTGCCGACAACTCACACCACAAAGGGGTTTACCCGGGAGGGTCCATAGCACTCTCGAAGCCTCATCCCCATCGGATGCAAATGTGGTTATACAATGAGCAGAACAACAATTGTTACAAATTTTTTACAATTATGTGTCGCTAGAATACTACAATCTCCTTACTATTTTATTACAAATATATTAAGATTTGATTACGCTGACAAACATACTGCCATTCAGAGAAACACCAGCTGGAGATGATTGATTCCGCCTAAGACCAAGGGGAAAAACACGCAATCGATCACAATTCTCGACCAAAAGATGGAATAATCTAAAAGAGTGGGGAATTTACAACGAACTTGTTGGTCAATAGATACAACTATTGTATCCCCGACACACCATGGGGTGCAATCGGTGATGTGACAGCCATCAACGACGTCTCCGTATCTAACGCCTATTCTGTTAAATTGACTACTACACAGGAGAAATATCCGTGAATGAGACCATATCCAAGCAGACTGATCAGCAGAAACAACATAGAAGGCTCGAGTCTAAATCCCAAAAAGCCTTTCAGCAATGGCTCACGGCGAGCAACGAATGGGTGTTGGCAAGGCGCGAATCTAAGCAAAATGGAGATGGAGTGAGTCTCAACAGCACTGAAGCCCGACGGGTGCGCAAAATGGAAAAACGCTTGGATGAGGCTGCGGACACCTTTGAAGCCGCCAGAAAAGCCATCCAAAAGGCAAATATAACGCTGCCAAATTAACTTCATGACCAACTTCAATATGGACAAAACTTAAAAGCTCTTCTCAAAAAGAACCGTTAAGCTTTGTCCATTCAGATATCTTGGCAAACACCCGCTCAGGGGTGATGAGTTTGATACAATCGCACTCTTTATCCGCCAAACAGACTGGACAGTGTTCATCATAGACCATAACGCTCGCATGCCTACCGATGGGTCCATAGCGGCCGGGGTGCAGCTGCCATTTCTGAACATAGAGACCCAGGGTATGAATACCCGCCGCCGCCGCGATGTGCAATGGGCCTGTACTTGCGGCCACCAGACCATCGGCTTGCGAGATTAAACTCACCAATTCGGAAACGGTCAGTTTTCCAGTAAGGTCGTGAACTCGATCCTTGCAATGAACAAGCAGACCCTCGCGAAGCGCAGCGCCTTCTTTGCGCGTGCCGGTGACAAGAATATTGTAGCGTTCGGACGGCAATAGCTGGATGAGAGCCAAGAACCTTGCTACCGGCCATTCCTTGGCGTGTCCCAGAGACAGTGGATGGAGAACTAGGTTAAACCTATCTTTTGAAAGAAACCGTCCGGCCAGATCGGGATAGTCACCAAACCGGTCAAACCCGAGAAACGACTCCAGCTCGTCTACGGCATAATCCACCCTGTTCAACAGGGGCGCAAGCAGGCGAATATTCATCTGCGTCTCGTGCAATTTCGACCACCTGCGCACCTGAATCGGCCTATGATTACAGGACAGAAAGTGATATATACGATCTGCCGAACCGATGCGATGAGGGATCTTTGCCATTTTGGCCGCGGTCGCGATAGGCCGCCTGGGTTTGACATGAACGATCACGTCGATATGCTGACCGGCCAGGAAATCAGCCTGCCGTACCAGTGGAGCATCCCTGACCTCGTCCCAATCAAGAAAAGCATCGAAATGCCTACATGATTCAATAATCTCCCGCTGATAGGACTGCCCGAGGAAAAGGAGTCGACTGGTAGGATAGTGCTGTTTCAGGACACCGGCCGCGGGCAGTAGCAGCACTGCATCGCCCAGGTTATCGACGCGGCTAAGCAAGATTGATTTGACTTTAGAGCGGTCCATTTTCTTAACGCTGTATTATAGAGTTTTCAGGACACATCATACGCTACCTTTGCCACATAGCTGCGTAGTGCATGAAAACCATATAAAATGCCATGCCTTACGGTCTCTGCCTTGTTCTGCGACACAGTCATCGCACGCTGCGCACCCGAAAGCCCATCCGCCATGGGTATATATGTCGGCCAAGAGCATATAAAACAGCCTTTGAGATGTAGGCTCAAGTTCATTTTTTGATCATATTATGTTCAAGCTTCGCACCAATCTCGGCCGATACGACATTGGCTCTTTATATCGGCGCATTACTTCCCAACTTACTCAATATGCACTACTGGTACGTCTAAATCGCCCAATAGGTATCTATCTACTGCTCTGGCCCACGCTCTGGGCCCTTTGGATCGCCGGAGAAGGGAATCCGGATCTGTGGATATTATTCGTCTTCGTGACCGGGGTTATTCTCATGCGCTCGGCAGGGTGCGCCATAAATGATTTTGCCGACCGCAATATCGATACCATGGTAGAACGCACCCGCTACCGCCCCCTCGCCTGCGGCAAAGTGAGCTCCGGGGAAGCCATTGCACTATTTATGCTATTAAGCCTACTGGCCTTTCTCCTGGTTTTAACCTTAAATGGGATGACTATACTGCTGTCATTGGGGGGCGTTGCTCTGGCGTTTAGCTACCCATTTATGAAACGGTTTCATTATCTCCCCCAGGTACACCTAGGCGCGGCTTTCGGCTGGGCCATACCCATGGCGTTCGCCGCTCAGACCGGTGAGTTTCCAACATCGGTGGCCTGGTTACTGTTTATCGCCACGGTGCTGTGGACCACAGCCTACGACACCATGTATGCCATGGCGGATCGCAAAGACGATCTCAAGATCGGAGTCAAATCTACAGCCATTCTGTTCGGCAAAGCCGATCGCCTAATGATTGGCGCCCTACAGGTCTTGTTGATGTTCGACCTATTGCTAGTTGCCCAACAGGCGCGCTTGGGTATCTATTTCTATCTGGGATTAACCGCCGCCGCTGGACTAGCCATCTATCAGCAAAAACTTATTGCAAACCGGGAACCTGATAACTGCTTTAAGGCCTTTCTGAACAATAATTATTTCGGCATGCTCATCTTTATTGGACTGGTATTAGAATACCTAACCTAGACCATCTGCTTTAACAGGGAAGTTAAAACAGATGGTCTAGAAGCCCGTTGAGCTTAAGCATGGCGTTTTATATCCCAATGGAGGGAGGGTATGAGAGCATAACAAGCACCCATTTATTAGTATTTGCTTATATTATGTTTTATGGATATAATACTCCGCATTGATCGAGATACATATGATCAAACACCACTAAACAAATTTATTCATCAAACTATATTTAGGAGTTAAATAATGAAGAAGACTACAAAAGCCGCTGCTCTTGCTGTTGTATTAGGTGTTGCCGCCGCCGCGGGCTCTGCCAACGCCTGGTGGGGACCTTTTGGTGGACCCGGCTATGGTAATAACGGCTATGGTAATGGTTGGGGCGACGGTTTCGGTGACATGTTTGGCGATTTCAACATGAGCTTCAGCGGCCACGGCTCCGGTTACGGTCGAGGCAATGGTTACGGTCGAGGTAATGGCTACGGAAATCCGTATTATGGTGGTTATAATCCTTACTATGGCGGGCCTATTGGTTATGCTCCCAATGGCGCGGCTCCTTACGGTTATGCCCCCTCGGTAACCCCTCAGGCACCTCAGAATGAGGCCGCCAAGTAAATAGGTTCTTGGGACCTATCTAAGTCCTTTCTAACCAGGGATGGCAGCAAACGAAAACGGGAGCGAGTTTTACTCGCTCCCGTTTTTTTATTGTTATCGTGGAAGGAATCATCTATTCCCCCTCAGCGATTCTCGCCCTTCCACCTGAGATCCGGCTCTCGAGCCGCACGTACTTCGTCAAAACGTCGATTGGGTTGACGGTAAGGCGCCCCTTTCAGTTTGGTCACATCAGCCTTTGCCTCGGCGAGGATAGCCACCATTGCATCGACAAAACCATCGAGCTCTTCCTTGGCTTCGGTCTCGGTAGGTTCGATCAGTAAACACTCCGGCACCAGCAGCGGAAAATAGGTGGTTGGTGCATGATAGCCGAAATCGAGCAGACGCTTGGCAACATCACCTGCGGTCACGCCCAGTCCTCTAGCCTGCTCTTTCATGGTCACGATAAATTCATGGGCAGCGCGGCGCTCGGGATAGGCCAGATCGAAACCCGCGGCTTGCAAGCGCGACATGAGATAATTAGCATTCAAGGTTGAAAACTCGGCAACCCTGACCATGCCGGCCCTGCCCAACATACGCATATAGATATAGGCCCGCAGCAGCACACCGGCATTACCGGCAAACGCAGATAGCCGACCTATCGAAGAAGGTAAATCCTGCTCAGTCAACCAAACAAAGTGATCGTCTTCCTTATCCACCACGGGAAGGGGCATAAAAGGCAACAGTCGTTCAGCGCACCCAATGGCACCGGAACCGGGCCCACCACCCCCATGAGGAGTGGAGAAGGTTTTATGCAGATTCAAGTGCAACACGTCAAAACCCATGTCGCCGGGTCGCACCTTTCCCAATATGGCATTCAGGTTGGCCCCGTCATAGTACAGCAACCCCCCAACCTTATGGACGATGCTAGCGATGTCCTGGATTTTATGCTCAAACACCCCAAGAGTGGAGGGATTGGTCAGCATTAGACCCGCGGTCTGCGCTCCCGCCGCTGCCTCGAGAGCCTCCAAGTCCACATCGCCATTCTTTGCAATGGGGATCTCTCTGACCTTGTATCCGCACATCGTTGCAGTTGCCGGATTGGTGCCATGAGCGGCATCCGGAACGAGTATTTCGGTACGCTCTTGATCCTGATGCGCCTGGTGATAGGCCCTGATCATGGCAATACCAGCAAACTCTCCCTGAGCGCCGGCCAGGGGTGTCAGCGATACTCCGTTCATACCACTGACCGCCTTGAGCATCTCTTGAAGTTCAAACAGACAGGCCATAAACCCCTGGCTGAATCGCTGGGGAGCATAGGGATGACGACCGATGAAACCCGGCAACATGGCCAGCGTGTTGCAGGCGCGCGGGTTATATTTCATGGTACAGGAACCCAGGGGATAGAAGTGGGTATCGATAGAAAAATTCTTCTGCGACAGGCGCGTGTAATGACGCACTACCTGCAGCTCCGAAACCTCCGGCAACAAGGGCTTGCTATTGCGCAGAAACCGTTCGGGTAAGCCCTTGGGCTTAGCCCTTTCAATTGGAGCCTGAGCAAAACTGCGCCGTCCTGGGCGAGAATGTTCGAATATCAGCATTTTATCGCAGAACTCGTGAATAAATCAGTTCATGGCCTCGATCGCCGCATTGTAGTCCGGTTCCTCACCGATCTCAGAGACCTGCTGGGTATAGATCACTTTGTTATTTTCATCCAAGACCACTACTGCACGAGCACACAACCCCGCCAGCGGGCCGTCCTGTATAAGAACGCCATAATCCTTGGCAAAATTTCGCGAGCGCATCATAGACAATGTCACGACATTATCCACACCTTCAGCACCACAAAACCGTGCCTGCGCAAACGGCAAGTCGGCGGAAATCACGAGCACGAAAACATCGTCACGCTGCTGCGCAAAATCATTAAATTTCTTGGTCGAAATAGCACAGACTGATGTATCCAAGCTGGGTACGATGTTCAGCAACTTCTTCTTTCCTGCATAGTTGCCCAGGACCACATCGCCCAAAGCGCCATCGACCAGCTTAAAATCCGGGACGATGGAGCCAAGCGTCGGCAGCTCGCCATTGGTATGGGTTTCATTGCCCTTAAAAGTAATTGTCGCCATGCTATTGTTATCCTTTTTAGTTTTTCTCTCGTAACAGACCCGCTCGGGGCATATTTAACAGGGATTTCAATCCCCTAACTCACCTTCAATACTTTGCCCAGAAAATTGGTGTAATCCTGAAGGTCCTGATCAGTCTTGGTCTCCGTGGCACAGACCAACAGGGTGTTCTCCAGACCCTGATAGTCATTCTTCAAGGCATAACCTGCCGCAATACCATGCTGCGCCATCATCTCTAATACAAGAGAAACGGGTACATTCAGTCGCAAGACCAATTCATGGAAAAAATCACCGCTGAACCCTAATTCGACACCTGGGATCCGCTGCATCATCTCTGCCAGGTGGTGCGCATTGCGGTAACAAGCGGCGGCCACTCGCTGCAGACCCTCAAACCCCAGCAGGGCCATATGAATGGTCGCTGCGGTAACCACTAGCCCCTGGTTCGTACATATATTGGAAGTAGCCCTGGAGCGGCGTATATGTTGCTCACGGGCTTGCAAGGTCAGCACGAACCCCGGTTTGCCATCGGCATCGATGGTGCGTCCGACCAGCCGACCCGGCAGTTGACGTACATGCTTGTGTTTACAACACATGAACCCGAAATAAGGCCCCCCACTGGACAGCGGGGCTCCCAGGGGCTGGCCTTCGCCACAGACGATATCCACACCCCCACTACCCCACTCTCCCGGAGGTTTGAGCAGCGCCAGCGTCATCGGGTTCACCACGGCGATGACCATGATGTTATTGCGCTGAGCCCACTCCGTTAGCTCATCCACCTCTTCCAATACCCCAAAATAGTTCGGTTGAGGAATGACCAGTGCAGCAATATCCTCCCCCTCGAAGACCTCCAATCCAGCAAGATCTATACGCCCTGTGGCTTCGTCGAAAGCTAACCCGACCAGCTCAATATTCTGAAGACTCACAATGCTATTCACGGTAGCCCGATAAGCAGGATGCAAGGTCTGTGGCAATAATACTCGCCTTGACCTTGATCGGCGCTGGGCTCGAACCGCCATCAGTAGCGCCTCGGCCAGCGCCGATGCGCCATCATACAACGAGGCATTGGACACCTCCATGGCGGTCAACCCGGTCATCATGGTTTGATATTCATAGATCAGCTGCAAGGTACCTTGAGAGGCCTCCGCCTGATACGGAGTATAGGCACTATAGAATTCTCCCCGAGTCGCGAGCTGCCAGACTACCGCGGGAATATGATGCTCATATGCCCCGGCGCCAATGAAATTAAGAGGATGTCCATCTTGTTTCGCACGTTGTTGCATGAGGCGAGAGATCTCCATCTCGCTCATTGACTCCGGGACGCCATCTAGGGATTGCATACACAGCTCGGCGGGGATCTCATCGAACAGGTCGTCGATGCTCTCTACACCTATCACCGACAGCATCTCCCGAATCTCTTCTTTATTGTGTGGAATGAACGGCATTTACTCCTCGGCTTCAAGCAGTTCGGCGTAGGCTTGCGCATCCAGCAATCCATCCAAGGCCGAATCATCATCGGGTTGCAACGTAAACAGCCATCCTTTGCCGTATGCATCCTGATTAATTAACTCCGGACTATCCGCCAATTCGTCATTAATCTCAGTGACCTCTCCAGCCATGGGGACATAGACATCGGAAGCGGCCTTGACGGATTCCACCACGGCGCAAGCCTCCTCAGCTTCCAGCTCTCTTCCCACTTCAGGACATTCTACATACACCAGATCTCCGAGTAATTGTTGGGCATGATTGGTAATTCCAACAGTCACAGTCCCATCGTCTTCCGACCGAACCCATTCATGGTTTTTTGTGTAATAAAGATCCTCAGGTATGTCACTCATCACTCTGTCTCCGATAACGATTCGACCTAGGAGTCTCTCCAAGAATAGGGCCGTAGCGAGGGAAAGCCATTTTGAGCCAGATATTTCGATTAAATAAGGCAAATATTGGGCATATTTAACGAATTTAATCGGGAAATATGGCCAAAATGGCTTCTCCGCAGTAGATTCTCTATTCTCGGACAGGCTCCTAGCCACTTATATACACGACTTACCCTGCCGCACAAACGGTGGCCTCACCACCCTGGCCGACAGATATTTACCCCTAATCTCAACCCAGCATGAGTCTGCAGTAGCCGCAGGAACACGCGCCAAGGCAATACCCAACTTCAGAGTAGGTGAATAGGTACCGCTGCTGATTACACCCTCCCCAACGCCATCGACCAGCACTCGTTGATGGCTACGCAACACCCCTTTTCCTTGCAGAACCAAACCCACCCTTTTACGCTTCACACCATCACGACGCTGAGTCTCCAAGGCGTCTCGGCCGATAAAACCTCGATCCTCCGGTAACCAGGCTACCGTCCAACCTGAACCGCATTCCAGAGCGGTGATAGATTCATCCATATCGGTACCATAGAGGTTCATACCCGCTTCCAAACGCAGGGTATCTCTTGCTCCCAGCCCCACGGGTTTGACCCCACTATCCAAGAGCCCTCGCCAAAATTCGGCCACCCGGTCATTGGTGATCATCAATTCAAACCCATCCTCCCCCGTATACCCTGTGCGCGCAATGAGCCGGTCCTCTAACAACACTGCGGTAAACGGAGACAATGCAGCAATAATACGACGATCCTGGTCATTCAATTGCTGCAAAACGAGATCTCTGGCCTTAGGGCCTTGCACTGCGATCATTGCCAGATCATCTCGCTCATGAAACGCCACCTCGTAACCACCGGCCTGGTTTTTCATCCAATCCAGATCTTTGTCACGAGTAGCCGCATTGACTACCAGACGATAAGAACCTGTGGGCATCCGATATACGATGAGGTCATCGATCACGCCACCTTGCTCATTCAGCATGCAACCGTAGAGCGCCTTGCCCACCTTATCGAGTTTATCCACATCATTGGCCAGCAAATGACGCAGATAGTCCCTGGCCTGGGGACCTGCCACATCAACAATGGTCATATGAGAAACATCGAACACCCCGGCAGCACTGCGCACTTGATGGTGCTCTTCCAACTGGGAACCATAGTGAAGTGGCATATCCCAGCCGCCGAAATTCACCATTCGGGCGTTTTGCTCAATATGATGATGATACAGCGAGGTTCTTTTTGCCATAGAGTTTTTGTTGAGAAATAATCCATCTAAAGGGTATATAATTTTACCCTTTCATACAAACCAAAAAAACGTCTCAATTCGTAGGAGTTAATCGATGCACATCACCCGAACCGGCCTCGCCCTGGTTTTTCTTCTCTCACTGACGGTCGGCGCGCAACCCTTACCAGACTCACTGCAAATCAGTGAGGCGTGGATCAGAGAGGCTCCACCCAATGCCATGGCATTGGCCGGCTACATGACCGTAAACAACCGCGGAACCGAAGATCGCCAGCTGGTGGCCGTCTCCAGCATAGACTTCAAACGCATCGAACTGCATCGCAGCATGCTAGTGGAAGGGGTAGCTAGAATGATTCCTCAAGAACGTATGCCGATCCCCGCCGCCGGCCACCTGGAACTCAAACCGGGCGACTATCACCTCATGCTTATGCATCCGCGCAGATCACTAAAGGTCGGTGAAGAGGTCAAGGCGATATTGTCTTTCGATAATGACCAGCAACTGACGGCGGTGTTTACGGTGAAAAAATCCCAAGGCAGTGCTCACCAGCATCACCATCACCACTGAGGGAATCAATCAATTTTCCTTAGCACTCCTTTACTCAAGTCCGACACCTTTCTTAATCGCAATGATCTATTTTTCCTACGGTTCGAATATGTCGATCAAAAGGCTCCAGGCACGAGCCCCATCGGCAAGGTTCATAACCGTTGCCACGCTTTCAAGGCATAAACTGAAATTTCACAAGGCTGGCAAAGATGGCTCCGCAAAATGTGATGCCGCTGAATCAGACCATGCGGATAGCGCCATCATAGGCGTGGTTTTTGATATTAGTCAGGCAGAAAAGAGCAAACTCGATCGAATTGAAGGATTGGGTTACGGATATGACGAAAAGGTCGTCCTACTAACATCACCTGAAAGCGAAGTCTTAGAGGCGACTGCATACTATGCAACAAACATTGACTCATCGCTAAGGCCTTATCACTGGTACAAAGAACATGTCGTTAGGGGCGCCAAAGAGAACTGTTTTCCTGAGCACTATATTCAAGCTATCGCTCGTATGGATTCGGTTACCGATCCTGAACCAGGGCGCCATGAAACTGAAATGGCAATATATTGCTAAGGAATGCTACTGAAATAACTTCCCTACCTGACTTGCCTTATCGTCCGTCTTCGGCGTTGCGATAACAGTTACATAGCTAGGCTATGCACCCGTTGTCGCGCCTTGAATACGAACGATTATGCGGTGCCAGTTAGGGAAGTTATTTAATTCGCATTCCTAACAAGCGCTCAGCAGACTGCCAACAATCGTCGCGTCTTTCCTTGGCCCATACACTCAAAGCTCATCCCAGCTACGGCGTTTACGCCAAGGAATCCGCGGAATAACGAGTCCGAGCAACAGACTTCCAAGCGCCACCCCCGCACCAGTGAGAAACCAGTTTCTTTTGGTCGCTCGCCTCAACAGATCGTTTTTATCTCGAAGTTCATGGACGGTCTTGCGTTCCCGATCCAATTGTTGCTGCAGCTGCTGATTCTGTTGGTAAGTTTGGATAGGTTTGGCGGCAGTGTGGCGCAGTGACGCCAATTTATCGAGTAGATCTTTATTCTGATCTTGCAGTTTGCGTCGCTGTTGCTCCAATTGCCCATTTGTCGAACTCAAACCCTGAAGTTTGTTTCTGATCACCTCACCATCAGCTCTCAGACTCTCATTTTCCTGCCGCGCATTGATGAGCTGATCTCTAGCGGCGGGTGTATCCATCAGAAAGCGGCTCATGATCCAGCCTTCAGCGCCTGATTCAAGCTTTATCCGCGAATAACCGTCGGAGGTGTTCTCCAGTACGGTTACCGCCGCACCGTTGGATACCATATGCACGATCCTGTGTTCAGTGCTCTTACCCGAGCGGATGGGAAGTTTCGACTCATCGGTAATGTATTGGGTGCTCTGAGCAGAAACCACGGCAGCGGCGGACAGCAAAGAGAAGGTCAAGATAATATGTTTCACTATGTCTCCATACAAGCATTAGTCTTATCCCGATCATATATAACAAGTGCTCACCAATCATTGTTGATCCGTTATCAGTAATTAGCGAGCTTCTATCGGACAGACTCCTAGATATTAATTCACCGGCAGCCTGGCACGAAGAGCGTCGCGATCAATCCACCAATGATCACCAACGATCACGTCAATCACCTTTGCCAGCTTAGGCAGAAATACCTTGGGGTCATTCAATTGCAGGATCTCCATCCAGATATTAATTCCCTCCTCGTCCTCCATTCCTCGATGGCGTTTGGCCACTTGCGCCAAGATCTGAGCAGTAAAAAACATTAACCTCTTGCGCTCTTCATCTTCGGTACGTAAATCTGCAATATAGTGGGCCACTGCTGCCGCTACCGCAGCGCCATCGGAGTTGTCGGGCGTTTCATCAACGATGTAATTCAGCAGGTCAATCGTCAACTGAGGGCTCACCGGATAAGTCACGGCAAGCCAAACACCATGACCCAAGGCCACGATAGAGTGGTCCTGATCACTTTGATACATTATGTCGCAGGCTTCTATCGCCGCCTGCCAATGCTCCCCTGCTACCAACACATCAAACACCTCTCGAGCCATCCCCCAGGCTTCCGCAGACTTATTCAGGCCGAGCAGTGTCTGTGCGATAGCAAGCCTGAGCTTGGCCCGATCCAGCGGATCACATTGTTTCGGAAGTTCTTGCAAATGCCGGCGATGGAGCTCGAGTTCCCTCTCAAGCACGGCGCGTGACTCACCGATATCCAGACCCACTATGGCATCTTTCAGGGGATGCTGACGACCGATTTCACTCATAAGATCTCCAAGTATTCTCCATTATACCCATGACGGATGGGTTTTAGGGTACGCAGCGTGCGTCGAGTTTGTTGCAGAGCAAGACAGAATACGTGAGGCATAGTTTTTTCTATGGTTTTCGTGTTCTAACGCAGCTATGCGGCAAAGACGGTGTACGATGGGTCCTGAAAACTCACTCGTCATGAGTATAAACATCATGGATAGGTTTCCGATAATATCGCAGTCTGTTGATTTCACTTCAGGGTAAAGCGTATCGGATAGATCCTAATACTCGCACCCCATCTCCACCGCCAGTGCACATCCACACTCAAAAAGCCCCAATTTCCACTCGCAAGAGGCATATATGCCCATCTGGGGTTGATATAGATAAATATATCTGTAAATTAGCTTGTATAAAAAACCGCGAGCCGCATTCTAATAACAATCGCATATAATGAAGCCCGCTTACAAGTGTACCTCCAAAACGCTCAATTAATGAAAAAACCAAGTTCGCTAGATAGAAACGACCTGCTCAACTGTGGTTACGGCAAGATGTTCGGGCCCGGAAATGCCCAACTTCCGACACCTAACATGCTGATGATGGACCGCATAAACTTGATCTCCGAAACCGGGGGACAATACGACAAGGGAGAAATAGACGCCGAACTGAGCATCCATTCCGACTTGTGGTTTTTCGGATGTCATTTCCCGGGAGATCCAGTGATGCCGGGTTGCCTGGGCCTGGATGCCATGTGGCAATTAGTCGGATTTTTCCCGGCCTGGCTGGGCAACGAGGGGCGAGGCAGAGCACTGGGCGTAGGTCAGGTCAAGTTCATGGGCCAAGTCCTTCCCGACGCCAACAAGGTGACCTACCACATCGACATCAAACGCCTAATTTCCCGCAAAATGGTGATGAGCATCGCCGATGGATCGATGTCAGTCGACGGTCGACAGATCTATACTGCGAAAGATCTCAGGGTGGGACTGTTTACCTCCACTAAGGGATTCTAGTCCTGAGAGGCAGTGTTGTCTGCCACTTTAATTCCGCGTGAGCCTTACAAATTAATCAGCGCTTGCAATTCACTCAACCGGTTAGCACACGTCGTGCCTGGGCAATTACTTCTCGCAAAGACGTCGTTCTCATGGTCTCTAGCAACTCGCCCAACTTGCATGGATGGTGTCGCTGGTAAGCCACGCCGAGCTGAGCCATATCCGCCAGTCCCACCTCACGGGCATGCTCGACAAGACCCTGGTTCCGCCAGAAAAAAGCCCCCGGCATGGTAGTAGGGATTACCAGCACGTAGAATAGCGCTCGGCCGAGGATCTCGGCGACCAAGACTATGAGAGCAAGTAGACCTAAGGGGTCATCGTCTACGAACTCCTGACGGGATCTCTGCCTTACGGCGAGACCGCCAGGCTGCTGCTGGAACGTAACCCGCTAGCCTTCTGGCGCGGGCTCGCATGGGACCAATCAAACTAGACTCTTTGATACGATCTCATAGACATCTTTTGAGAGATCGGGAGTCTCTTTGATGCGTTTTAACTGATCCTGCATCAACGCGCGCCTGTTGGGCTCGTGCCTCCTCCAGCGGCTGAATGTCCGGGCCAAGCGAGCCGCCACTTGAGGATTCAATTCGTCGAGCTGCAGGACCTGATCGGCAATAAATACGTAGCCCTCTCCATCGACGCGGTGAAACTGGGTTGGGTTCCCGTGGGCAAAGGCGCCGATCAATGCCCGGACCTTGTTGGGGTTGCGGATCGAAAACAGAGGATGTTGGGTGAGTTGTTTAACCTTGTCCAAACCACCCGTGCGCTGAGAGAGTGCCTGAAGAGTGAACCATTTATCCATCACCAGGGTATCGTGTTGCCAGCGATCATGGAAAGCTTGCAGTACCTCTTCGCGCTCCGGGACATCCCAATCGCTCAAGGCCTGCATGGCCCCGATGCTGTCGCTCATGTTATCGGCAGCGGTGAATTGCTGCATGGCCAGACTTCGATACTCCGGTTTATCAAGAGTATTCAGATAGCGCAGGCACAGGTTCTTCAATCGTCTGCATCCGGCATCGGTCGCATGGTAGCGATACCGACCTTCGAGTTTATTTTCATGATAAATCTGTAAAAACACCGTTTCCAAGGCGGCTGCCAACGCTTGGTGCAGGTCCTGACGGGCGGCATGAATGGCATCTACATCGATCTCCTCCACCAGCTCGGCAATATAAACCTCTCCCGGTAATGTCATGGCCTCGGCAATATATGCCTTGTCCAATTTTGGATCGGTAAGTATATTTTTAAAGGCCAAGCTAAAACCCTCCCCGACCTGTAAACGCTCCCCCCCGATGTTTTGTCCAATAAGTGTCATGAATTTATTTATTGCAAACTGCTGCCCAGCCTCCCAGCGATTGAACGGATCGCTGTCATGCGCCAGGAGAAACGCCAGTTCTTCATCGGTATAATCATGGCGCAGCGTCACTGGGGCCGAAAACCCTTGCAGCAATGAAGGTATGGGCCTCTCAGGAACGTTGATGAACTCGAAGCTCTGCTGCACCTTACCCACATCGAGTATCCTACTTGGACCGACATCCTCTGTCTCATCTTCAAACTGCAACGCAATATTGCCGCCATCGGCCGACAGCAGACCGACTTTAAGCGGGATGTGAAAGGGTTCTTTGATATCCTGAGCCGGTGTAGTTGGGCAGGATTGGCTGATGCTCAAGGTATAACACCCAGCTTCAGGGTCCCACCGACCCGCAACGGTGAGTTCCGGCGTGCCGGCCTGATCATACCAGCGTTTGAACTGGGTCAGGTCGGCGTGATTGGCATCCGCCATTGCGGCGGCGAAATCATCCGTGGTCACGGCCTGGCCATCATGGCGCTTGAAATACAGATCCATACCCTTGCGGAACCCCTCGCTACCGAACAGGGTGTGATACATGCGCACAACTTCCGCACCTTTTTCGTAGACCGTCACGGTATAGAAGTTGTTAATCTCCATGTATGACTGAGGGCGCACCGGATGCGCCATGGGTCCGGCATCCTCCGCAAATTGGTGGGTGCGAAGCAAACGAACGTCGTTGATGCGATTTACCGCCCTTGAGCCCATATCCGCGCTGAATTCCTGATCACGAAATACCGTTAAGCCTTCCTTGAGACTCAATTGAAACCAATCACGGCAGGTCACCCGGTTCCCGGTCCAGTTATGAAAGTATTCATGGGCAATAACGCCTTCGATGGCCCCATAATCCCCGTCTGTAGCGGTATCAGGGCGGGCCAGGACGTATTTTGAATTGAATACATTGAGCCCCTTATTCTCCATCGCCCCCATATTGAAATCATCCACCGCAACGATCATGTAGACATCCAGGTCGTATTCCAGGCCGAAGGTCTGTTCATCCCATTGCATGGCCTTTATCAATGAGGCCATGGCATGATCACATTTATCGATGTTGTGTTCCTGTACATAGATCCGTAACGCCACTTCACGTCCAGACCGAGTACGATAGACCCCTTCTTTGCATGCCAAGTCGCCGGCCACTAGGGCAAAAAGATAGCATGGCTTGGGAAAGGGGTCCCTCCAAGTGGCATAGTGCCGATGATCCGGCAATTCTCCGCGGCTGACCAAATTGCCGTTAGATAGCAATGCCGGATATTTTTGCTTATCACCGACGATGGTCGTGGTAAAGGTCGCCATGACGTCGGGGCGATCGAGAAAATAGGTAATTTTTCGAAACCCTTCGGCCTCGCACTGGGTACAGAAATTACCACTGGACTTGTATAGCCCCTCAAGGGAGGTGTTTGCCTGCGGTTTGATCCGAGTCACGATCTCAACGATGAACCGCTGAGAAACCCGAGGGATCCGCAGAGATTCAGCATCATTGTAATACTGCCCCTTGACCAACAGTTCCCCATCCAATTTAACGCATAGCAGCTCCAGTTGTTCACCATTGAGCAGCAATGTATCCTGTGGGCCATCGCTATTAGGATTACGCCGTATCACCAGCGTCGAATGCACCACAGTGGCATCCTCTCCCAGTTCAAAATCCAATGCGACATCTTCGATGAGAAAAGCGGGAGGTGTATAATCTTTCAAATAGATGTTCTTTGGGCCGGCCTTTTTCATTTATTTGATTTTCCTGTGACTGCAGCGTGTTACCGAGATAATATTTTAGCATTTAACCCGGATATTTCATGAAATATCCGGGTTTTTTAAACGCCATTCCCGATTAAATTGATGACTGCCGAACTCATTGATATCTGCTTCAACTTCACTCATAGCGCCTTCAGAGACGATGAGCAGGAGGTGCTTAACCGAGCCATCGAAGCCGGTGTAAACCGTCTCATGGTAACAGGATCAAGCGCTTCGGAGAGCCGCTATTGTATAGAGCTAGCCGAACGTTATCCGCAAACTCTTTACGCTACAACCGGTGTGCACCCGCATTTATCGAAAGACTGGGGAGCGCAGACCCTGGAACAACTGCGAGAAATGGCGAATCACGAGCGGGTTAAGGCCATTGGGGAGGCGGGACTGGACTACAACCGAAATTATTCACCACCAGATGCTCAGCGCTTTGCATTCGAACGTCAGATAGAATTGGCCTGCGAACTGAGGATGCCTTTGTTTCTGCATGAACGCGATGCCCATGAGGACTTCGTATCTATCCTAGGTCCCTATCTGGGAGAACTCAGCAACGTTGTTGTTCATTGCTTTACCGGCACCGGGGAACAACTGGACGCCTATTTGAACATGGGTCTGCACATCGGTATTACCGGATGGATCTGTGATGAGCGCCGTGGTCAACATCTACAACAACTCGTCAAACGCATTCCCTTGAACAGGATGATGCTTGAAACAGATGCTCCCTATCTGCTACCGAGGGATCTCAAACCCCCACCCAAGGGGCGCCGGAATGAACCGGCCTACCTGCCTCATATCCTTAACACCGTGGCAAGATGCGTGGGACTTGATGCCGCCGACGTGGCCGCATCCACCACCACCACGACACGCAAATTTTATCACTTGGATTAGGGTATAATCGCCCATCATCCAATAGATCAGGACCAACAACATCATGACTATTCAACAAATAATCGAAGATAAAATAAGCGGACGATTGAGCCCTGCGTATCTCGAAGTCAAAAACGAGAGTCATACGCACAATGTGCCGCCGGATTCAGAGTCCCACTTCAAGGTGACTGTGGTTTCAGCACAGTTCGATGATAAACCACTGGTAGCCCGTCACCGGCTGTTGTACGAAATCCTGGCCGAAGAACTCGCGGGGTCTGTGCATGCTCTAGCACTACACACACTGACCCCAACGGAATGGGCTGAGAAAGGCGGCAAGGTGCCTGTTTCCCCGCCATGTCACGGCGGATCCAAGGCATCTGCATCCTAGGATGCCTATCAGGTATGCGGATTTAGCCTGGGCAAGCCGCTGGAATCCTTGGTCTGCTGCCTCCTGCGCCCTAACCATATCGGCCTGAGCTGCCGCCTAAAGTCTCGCTTCCAGACCTCGAAATCCAGCGACTTACCCCCATAGACGGCACCGATGAGGTCATGCATCAATTGACGCATGCTGGCAGGCTCAACCCCAGGATGGGAAGCAATAATCTCATCGGCGATCTTCGATACCGTGACCTGTTCAGATATCTTAAGATGCTTACATGCCAGAAACTTGAACATCTGACACCAGTCCGTAGGCTTGCTTTCTTCATCTATACAGCGGGCACAGAACCAGAGTTTGAATGGCATGGGCATCACCGTAATGAAGCGGTGACGCACATTTTGCCAGTGCTGTCGCAGGGAGAAGATTGCGGCAAGGCGTTTAAACTGATTACTCAACTTGAGAGATATCGACCGCACCGGCGGTATAACCCATTGTCTGAACTTGTCACCCACCGGCCGCTCCCTACTCCAAATCCAGAACCATACTAAGGAGCTGGTCCCCACGATAACCAGCATTACGATCCAGAAGGGGGGAAGAAGCGATTCCTCCTCAGAGTAAAAAGAGGGGCCGGTGGCCTTTGCTTTCGTGGGAAAAACACCAGCTGACCCTAAGCCTGACTGACCCGCCGTGGCAACAAGCGGGCTGCCATGCGAGAAAATGGTCACTTCCTTTTTATTTCGATCGATGCTCCACCATTGCAAACGTATGCTCGGAAGATTGAGAGTCGCAACTCGTACTGGAACCAGGGTATAAATTTCCTGACGGTGGCCAATCAGACTCCGACCATCTGCCGATAGTACATTATAGCTCTGGGTGCTCTCTCGATATACACGGAAACCGGGTACTTGTAACTGAGATTCCACCGAAGGTAGGCGATCCGCATCACCACCCTGCGCTATTATTTTAATAGCCAATGATAAAGGCCGACCGGCTTGAATCTCGCCCTCTTGATTGAGCATTCCCTCGATGCGTAAATCATGCAGTGGAAGCCAGGGCCTGATGGTTGGATTTGCGGGCTTGACTTGCATTACCAAAGGCCCACTGGCGGCAACATCGAAAGTGGCCCCTCCGACTTCCCGACCCCGACTAAAACTGTATGTCTGCCTATCGGCAACGTGCCTCCCGGTAATCCGCACGGGAGGAAGCGTAATTTCCCCCGTTTTCATGGGTGTAAGCGCAAAATGGAACTCATTTACGAATTCCTGCCTTCCAGCCCGTCGCCTTGCCCGGGGAATGGGGCCATCGATCTTCTTTAGAATGATACTGTCATGTACAGGAAGCTGCGGATTTACCACCTGGAGATTAGCGCTACTGATGATGCGGAAGGTATAAATGACAGCCTGCTGAACGAAGGGGGCCGATTCACTCACATCCACTTCGAGATAGGGCTGGAAGGAGGTCTGCGGATAACGAGGATATTGTTGAGCATAAGCGGCAGGCGGACGATTTCCCGTCCAATCCACCGCCAATGATTGCTGGCCATTGGGCCTATACATGACCCTATTCCCGTAGTAGAAGGCACCGCCGGAAGAGTCGTAGAATCCTTGTTGACTTCGAGTCCAGGCCCCACTGGACGAATCGACTGGGTATCTATCGCCAACAGTACGACTAACTGCCTGAACCCATCCGGAAGACAGCACGAGAAGAAGACCAACGATACACCATCCAGCAATGCGTCTATTACTCATGATTAACTTGGCATCCACCCTAGTGAGAGGTTTCGGTTAGATTTGCACGGATTACTACCTAGATCCTGCCAGTGATCGCAGTTATAGGATCTAGGTACCAAATATCAGGTTATTCAGTTTCACGCCTAGTCATAGATTTCTAAGCCATCACCACGGACGGGGTTCCACCAGTGGTCCACCCCGGTTCAACTCCTCACGCCGCTCTTCCAGCATAAATTGATTTCTTATCAATTGTGCCGGATCTCCCTCGATATGATCAAGCCACTGCTCCAATAATACCATCGGTAACACGGCCTTTGCCGTCCCGCTTTGGTCGGGAAAAGCCCCCGCACCTTCGCCGTTCGGGACACTGCCCAGCTGGTCAAACTGATCGATGGCCTCACTGCCTACCCCAGGTTCCGGCAATTCAATTTTGCCGCTACCACCACCCGTATCGGTGAGGCGCTCTTGCGAAGACCCTTTTTCCGCCTCCTCAGGACCAGGCTCATACCCACCTTCCGTGGATTGTTGTTCCACGGATGGAGCGGGCTTTTCGGATTCCTCTCCAGACTCGGCACCTCCTTCCTGGGAATCGGTCAGTGTAGCATGTTCTTCTGCGTGCTTTTCGTCATCGGTTTGCTCATCATGGGCTTGTTCACCAGCCTCTCCCTCCCGGGGTTGCTCAGCTTGCTCGCTGCCCTGATCGGTCTGTTCCTGTTCGCTACCCTCACTGGCTTGTTGTTCTGCATTCTGCTCATCTCCTTTATCGGACTGCCTCTCTTCGGTCCGGCCTCCAGAGCGTTCCTGTTCGCTTACCTCATCCCCCTCTTCAGCCTCATGCTTTAATTCATCATCTCCGGTCTGACCCTGTTCGCTGGTCTTATCGCCCATTTCATTTTCACGCGGTAATTCCTCGTCACCGGCCTGCTCACCTTCCTGATCCTGCTCACCTTCCTGATCCTGCTCACCTTCCTGATCCTGCTCACCTTCCTGATCCTGCTCACCTTCCTGGCCCTGCTCACCTTCCTGGCCCTGCTCACCTTCCTGGCCCTGCTCACCTTCCTGGCCCTGCTCACCTTCCTGGCCCTGCTCGCCTTCCTGGCCCTGCTCGCCTTCCTGGCCCTGCTCGCCTTC
>JAAEPA010000015.1 GCA_024222475.1 Gammaproteobacteria bacterium
GATCAATTCCACCGTATAGTTTCATTTCCGACTCCTCTTTCAGGTTCTCGATCAATGCTGTTGAACATCGAACGATACCGCTTGTTTGGGGAGTCGGCTAGATGATTATCAGGTCTTGCAATCACGCATTTCCTGCTTCCGCTTTCTTTACCGCCCTACTCACCGTTGAGTAGTGAACATTAAAGTGCCCAGCAATTTCCTTCATTGTGTAATCACCAGTGCAATATGCCTGCACTATTCCCTGCTTTTTGTCCTTGTATCGCTTTTCATAATATTGCAGTGGATTCGCTTTGCAGCGGCGCTGTACGCGCGAGATTTCACTGAGGTCTGCACTGCTGTCCAGTTGTTTTTGCATCCGATTGACGAAATTTTCACCGCCCAAGTAGATTTGTTGCCTGAGGTCTGACCACAGGGAAGGCAGGCCCACGCCTGCCCGGACAAACTCTTTGTAATTGGCAATAGCTCGCTTACGTTGAGCACCGAACTGACTCAACAACCAGTCAGTCTCCAGCCACTCGGGTACACTTTGTTCTCCAACCATCGACAGATAACTGCTCCACTGCCATTGGCTAACGTCATTCACCATATGAGCTCTAACCGGGTTCAATACAACATAACGAGACAGTTCTAGAAGATAACTGTCTTTTTCAACCAAAACCCCTTTATAGCGACCCTGAAAGACATGACCAACTCGTCGATGAGTACGGTTGAAATATTGTGTGTAGACGCCATTCAATTGTCGCATCCCTTTGGATAGGTTGCCTTCAATCGTTTCAACCACTAGATGGTAGTGGTTACTCATGAGGCAATAGGCATGACACTGCCAATTGAATCGTTTACATACTTGACCGAATAGTGCAAGCCATTGATCGTGGTCTAAGTCGTCAGCATAGATATCTTCCTGTCGATCACCGCGAGACGTAATATGATATATACCACCGGCCAATTCTAATCGTAAGGGTCTACTCATCCCCTAAGTATAGCCCAGGAATGCATGATTGCAAGACCTGACCCCTGTGACCCCTGTGGGTGCTTGCTGATGTTCCGGCGCAACTGCCAGAGGTGCGAGAGGCCCATGATTCTGTTGTCAGGAGAGACTAATCAGAATAAACCCCCTTTTTTATTGAACAGCAAAGTACAGAAAGACCATAAAGTTGTCAATCACGTTAGGAATCGATTTTAAATCGTATGTTTTCTAGCCATCAAGGCGGGCTGTGTACCATTGATTGTAACGATAGCTGATTGTTATCAGCTGTGGAAAAGATGAGAATTTTCAAACGCTGCGAGTTTTGTGAAGGATAGGTGCTTTCTCTCATATCAGCGAGAAGATTACACGGCCAGGAGAACAACTCAAAAACACGTCCATAACAAAGCCTAATGAGAGCCTTGCTGAACGACTCGGCTAATGGCAAAGTGGAAACATGAATGAATCGGATCATATCCCCACGATCTTCCTTGCCGGTCCACCAGGTGCTGGGAAATCTACGTTGGGAAACAAGGTCTGTGCGAAACTCAACCTCAGATTCCTTGATTTTTCCCGTCCTAACATGCCGCGGAATACCGCGGCTGAAAGGCAAGCCCTGGAAACGGCGATCAGGGACCGTTCAGCCGCTGTCATTGCGCTTTCCTGGAGTCTCCAGCAGCACTCAGCGGTGCTTACGTTGACGCGACGCTCTGGTGTTGTACTTCTACTCTGGGCTCACCCACTGGATATGCAGACCCGCTCAGGCTATTCGGAACCTCTGTTTACTCCCGTCGGGAGGCTGAAGACCCGAGGCGGATTTGGACGCCATGGTAGCGGTTGTCGGGAGTTCCGACGCCTGGATCGAGCCTGTCACGAAACCTTGATGCTGGTGGATGTTCCTCTGGGAAAAGCGGCTGAAGACCTGAAGGACTACATCCTCTGGATTGGGAGGCAGCATTCCGAGCCGCCCTCGGTTCGGGAGGGTCTGATAAGCTGGGTCAAAGACTGGCAACAGGATTTCGACGCCAACCGACAAGCTGCAGAGATCATCGTCGATGCCATGGCACGATATACCCTTCACCTCAAATCGCAGGGTGCATCGTCTCGCAAGCTGTCAGGCGTCTACGATGATCTAGATGCCGCCGGTATGTTGGTCATGATGTACGATGCGCCTAAAGGCAAAAACGCCGAGCGAATACTCAGCCATTTTGGTGCTCCTCCCTGGGATCTTGAGTTTGAGCGGAAGTTCTCCGATTCATCCAGTGCCATAGCGCGATACGAAAGGAACCTGGAGGGCTTTGCTCGGTTTCTGCAACAATCTGGCCTGTTGCCTAAAGAGGATGGGGAATAAACGTGTTCCCGGTTCGCTGCCAGCAATGCGGTAAATCCCAAGGCAGTCCGATACCCAACAACTGCCGCCTCTGCGCCGATCTCAACTTTAGCGAGACGATCTTATGCGAGCTGAATCGGTCGGTACAGCAGGGAGGGGACACATTCCAATGCGATGCCTTTCGGCCGATGATGTCGGTGATCACAGCAGCGGGGGAGGCCACACCGGGTAAACCGGCCAGCAGTCGAGGCGAGGGCGTGCTGGCCAGACAGCTGGGGCGGAGAAAAAAATGGAAAAAAATGGGGTCGGACTCGATTTAATTCTTGTTAATTGCTATGCTTCCACCCTCTTAATCAGGTAAAGGACTCATGGCACGCCTTCCGGGAGAGTGGTGCCAGATCTCACATCGTAACATCGCTCTCTTTATAATATCTTCCACCGTCGCTAAATAGATACCAAAGTGCCCCGCTATTTCCCGACAGCTGTAGGCCCCAGTGTTAAACCTTGCTACCGATCTCGCACCACCTCCATCAAATATCTATATATCCTTCTTTAACTCCATGTTTTCGCAAAGATTTAATTCACCGCATAAATAATAATCCATAACCTCACGCGCCACTGGCGCCGCAGTCTTACTACCGCTGCCCCCGTTTTCAACCACTACGGCAACGGCTATTCTAGGTTCTTCGGCAGGGGCGAATGCGATGAACAGGGCATGATCGTGAAGTTCTTTAGCGAGTTTTTTAGCGTTGTATCTTTCGTTTTGTTTAAGGCCGAAGACTTGGGCGGTCCCGGTTTTGCCTGCAATTTTGTATTTTGCGTCTCGGCCGATGCGGTAAGCCGTTCCGTTGGTCTTGTGGGCCACGTCCACCATCGGACCGATCACCTGGTTCCAGAATTCTTGTTGTTGAAGCTTTATCTGTTCTTTAGGCGGTCTTGCATGGTGAGCCTCAAATCGGTCGGAATTCGCGCTTCTTGTGGATTTCAAGAGCCTGGGGACTACTTTTTTACCACGCATGGCCAAGATGCTGGTTGCGGTGGCAAGTTGTAAGGGTGTGGTTAGCATATAACCCTGGCCTATCCCGGTGATAATGGTCTCACCAGGAAACCAGGGTTGTCCGCGGGCGCCACGTTTCCATTCTGGTGAGGGTACTAGCCCACTGGATTCTCCTGTTGAATCGAGACCATTGCGCCTTCCTAAGCCAAAATGCCAAAAAAAATCGTGCATCCGGTTGATCCCTAGCTTGTGCGCTAGATCGTAAAAATATACATCACAGGATTGGGTGATGGATTTAGCCATGTCCACCAGCCCATGACCGCTTCGTTTCCAGTCTCGGTATCTTCTATTGTCATTGGGTAGTGTGTAGTAAGGCCCGGCGGCGATGGTCTTGTCCGCCGTTATCACCCCATAGTTCAGACCTGCCAGTGCGACCATTGGTTTTATAGTTGAGCCCGGTGGGTATTGGCCCGTTAGGGCGCGGTTGAACAATGGGAGGTCAGGATTATTGCGCAGGTTCTTGTAGGCCAGCGTGCTAATCCCGTTGACGAATAGATTGGGGTCGTAGGTGGGCATGCTGGCCAATGCCAGGATTTCGCCGGTGCTGGGATCCATGGCAACGATCGCACCATTGTGTTCACCCAAGGCCTGTTCTGCGACTCTCTGAAGATTTGAGTCCAGGGTAAGCAGCAGGTCGGTGCCGCGCACCGGGGGTTGTTGAGACAATACTCTCAATACCCGTCCTTGCGCATTGATCTCCACATGCTGATAGCCTACCTTGCCGTGTAGAATATCTTCGTAGTATCTTTCGATGCCGAGTTTACCAATATGGCTGGTGCCGCTGTAGTTGTGCGGATCCACTTCGCGCAGTTCAGGCTCGCTGATCCGACCTACGTAACCAAAGGCGTGTACGGCATTCTCGTTCAATGGATAGTGGCGCCCGAGTCGGGCATTGATCTCCACACCTGGAAATCGTTGCCGGTTGACCGCGAACCTTGCCACCTCCTCATCGCTGAGATTGAATCTGAGAGGAATGCTTTGAAAGGATTGTTTGCGAGCGACTTCAGCATGGAACCTCTTAAGCTTGGGTTTATCGAGCTCGACCAGCAAGGCCAATCGAATCAGGGTCTGGTCGAGATCGCCGACCTGTGATGGTGTGATGTCTAGGCTGTAATGGGGTAGGTTTTCCGCGAGCAGCGTACCGTTGCGATCGAGTATGAGTCCGCGAGGTGGGGGGACAGCAACCACCCTGACTCGGTTATCCTGAGAGAGGGTGGTGAAATGGTCATGGCTGATGATTTGCAAATAAATCATTCTGCCAACAAGAGTTATCAACAGAAGAATAATGAAACTGGCTGCAAACAGTGCTCGGTTGGCGAACAGTTGCTGTTCGATCCGAGGGTTTTTTATAGTATCAGGGAATGCCATATGGCTATGCATTCGATTTTATATCAAATTACGTCGAAAGATAATTCGTTCATTCTCGGACAGCATTCCTAGGAGTGCTACCGAAATAACTTATCTAACCCGGATATTTCATGAATTTGCGCGATGATCGCGCAGA
>JAAEPA010000016.1 GCA_024222475.1 Gammaproteobacteria bacterium
CGTGGTATTGGTCCGTTTCCACATCCAGCTAAGCGGAGCGGCAAGCACAACCGCACCGACGGCGCCGACGCAGGTCCAACCGATCACCCAGGCGATGGCGAAGTTCGCCCCTTCGGTGATTGCTGCGCCGACTCCAATGCCGGCCATCCCGGCCACGAACCACGCCAGCGCGTTCGCGGGAACCCACCAGAAGGCGCCCTTGACCTTACCGAGCAAACCGAACCACTGCAGCAATCCGACCACCAGCCCAACAGCGGCCCAGGTCGGATGGCCGATAGGTTGAACGAAGATAAATACTGCCCAACCGAGTGCGCTTGCGAGCGCGAACCAGGGGCCGACATCGACCAGGCGATACAAATACACCCACTGAACCACACCGATGATGGCACCGAAGATTGCCCAGTTAACAACGCCGCCGAGAACCAGGCCCATGACGCCACTGACGATACCGGCGACTCCGCCGGCGACCGCGAGACTGGCGATCCAGCCGAACCAGGGGAATGCTTTGCTATCGGACGGACCAGTTTCGACCGAGGCCCCAGGTTCAGGCAGCACACGCTTGAGGAACCAGGGTATAAAGAACGATATCAATGCCGCGACAATGGTCTTGATTAGCCACACCATTTTGACCTCCCTTCGCCAGTACCAGGGGCGTACCCCTATTTGTTAAATCAACAGGTTTTGGTAATAACCCTTACTGGAATAATTCTGCAGAAACCGCTGGCAGGTTTGTTGATCTGGATCAGATCACGGTACTTTTCAGCCTCGGGAAATATCGGGCCATTCCCACATTCATAGACAGGCTCAGAGGGACTACAAAATAGTCCCAGGTCCTCATTACCTTTTTGAGCAAGACTGGCTGGTATTTCTGATCATTTACAGTAAAGGAATTAAAGGGTCAGGTCTCACATTCCAACATTTCCGAAATAGAATTACGGCGCCTTGTTGGATTGTTAGACCTGACCCCGAAAGGAATTAAAGGGTCAGGTCTCACATTCCAACATTTCCGAAATAGAATTACGGCGC
>JAAEPA010000017.1 GCA_024222475.1 Gammaproteobacteria bacterium
GATCTGGGGATCTTACTGGGACCCGTTGCTGGCTAAAGACAAGCATGGATTGTTACGCCAGCGCATGGAAGAAGTGGTGGATGGAGACTATCAGAATTACAAGGCCAAGGGTGGGGCCTTTGTGCGCGAACACTTCTTCAGTAAATATCCCGAACTGGCGGACATGGTGGCGACCCTGTCCGATGACGATATTTGGCGTCTGAACCGCGGTGGTCATGACCCCCATAAGGTCTATGCCGCCTATACGGCCGCGGTCGCCCATCGCGGGCAGCCCACGGTCATCCTCGCCAAGACCGTCAAGGGTTATGGCATGGGCGCCTCCGGAGAGGCCCAGATGCGTACCCACAGTCAGAAAAAGATGGAACTGGTGGACATGAAGGCGTTTCGCGATCGCTACAACATTCCACTTACTGATGAAGAGGTGGCAGAAGCCAAATTCTACCGTCCACCGGAGGACAGCCCTGAACTACAGTATATGAAGGCCCGTCGGCAGGCCCTGGGGGGATCACTGCCGATGCGGCGCATCCTGGGCACGCCATTGGAGGTTCCACCGTTGTCCATTTTCGACCCTTTGTTAAAGGGCAGTGGACAGCGCGAGATGTCTACCACCATGGTGTTTATCCGGATCTTGACGATATTGTCCCGGGATAAAAAGATAGGTAAGAACGTGGTGCCCATCGTTCCCGATGAGGCACGCACCTTTGGCATGGACGGTATGTTCCGGCAACTGGGAATCTATTCCGCGGTGGGGCAGTTGTACGAACCACAGGACCGGGACCAAGTCATGTATTACCGCGAGGACAAGAAAGGCCAGATATTGCAGGAGGGGATCACCGAGGCGGGGGCTATGTCCTCGTGGATAGCCGCCGCCACTGCTTACAGTACTCACGGCGTGAACATGATCCCCTTTTATATCTTCTATTCCATGTTCGGTTTTCAGCGCATCGGAGATCTTGCCTGGGCGGCGGGTGATATGCAGGCACGTGGATTCTTGATCGGTGCGACGGCGGGGCGAACGACCTTGGCCGGGGAGGGACTGCAACATCAAGATGGTCACAATATCATCACTGCGGGCACCATACCGAACTGTATCAGCTATGACCCGAGTTTCGGTTATGAGCTGGCGGTGATCCTGCACGATGGCATGCGGCGCATGTATTGCAATCAAGAGAATATCTTTTATTACATTACCACGATGAATGAAAACTACACCCATCCCGCCATGCCCGAGGGGGTTACGCAGGATATCGTCAAAGGGCTTTATTTGTTCAAAAAGGGGGGACGTAAAAAACTGCGTGTGCAGCTGATGGGTAGTGGTGCGATCCTGCGCGAGGTCATCGCCGCGGGAGAGATTTTGGCCAAGGATTTTGCGGTAGATAGCGATATCTGGAGCGCCACCAGCTTCAATGAACTCAAGCGTGAAGGACAAGATATCGACCGCTACAATCTGCTTCATCCGGATGAGAAGCCCAAAAAGAGTCATGTGGAAAAACGCCTCGCCAAGCATCAAGGACCCGTCATCGCCGCTACGGATTACATGAAAAACTATGCCGACCAGATTCGTGCTTACGTGCCAGGTCGTTACACGGTGCTGGGTACCGATGGATTCGGGCGTAGCGATACGCGGGTGAACCTACGCAGACACTTTGAGGTCGACCGTTATTTTATCGCGGTGACCGCACTCAAGGCGCTGGCCGATGAAGGTCGTTTACCTGCCTCCAAGGTTGAAGAGGCGATCTCTCAATTCGGCATCGATGCCGGTAAACCCAACCCGCGCACGGCATGAGTGCGAGCCACCACTACGGATCTTAACCACGATGACAGTAAAAGAGATTCATGTCCCTGACATAGGGGATTTCTCCGATGTGGAAATCATCGAAGTGTTGGTCGCGCCAGGGGATGAAGTGACCAAGGAGGATTCACTCATCACCGTAGAGTCCGATAAGTCTTCCATTGAGATACCCTCCCCACTGACCGGTGCCATAAGAAAACTGGAAGTGAATCTGGGCGACAGGGTATCGCAAGGTGATCTCATACTCTCGCTGGAGACCGGGGGGCAGGGAGCTGCTGTGGTACTCGGAGACTTAAGCGTCGAGTCATCCACGATGTCCACCCTCTCGGTAAAGTCATCGGCCACCACGGCTGCCGTGGAATCTCCCGCTGCACATCGGACTTTGTCGAATCAGTCCTCGGAGTCTGTGCCGATGGTCAGTCCTGCATCCCGTTCTTCGCCGACCGCACACATGTCGGGCGAGCGCATCAAAAAGGCCCATGCCAGTCCTTCGGTACGCCGTTTCGCGCGTGAACTGGGGGCGGATCTCAACGAGATTAAGGGCAGTGGTCCTAAGGGGCGGATCCTGAAGAAAGATATTCAGGAGTACATAAAAAAGGTCTTGGTTCAAGGAGGGACAGGTTTCCGGGTGGCAGAGTTGCCCGAAGTGGATTTTGCCAAGTTTGGTGAGGTAGAGACTCAAGCGCTAAGCCGCATCAATAAACTCACCGGTGTTAACCTTCACCGTAACTGGGTAAGGATCCCTCACGTCACTCAATACGACCAGGCGGATATCACCGAGCTGGAGGACTTTCGCAAGTCTCTCAACAAGGAGTACCGCGACAAAGGGATCAAGATTACCCTGTTGTCGTTTTTGATGAAGGCCGTGGTCTCGGCATTGAAGGAAAACCCCCGCTTCAACAGCTCCCTGGACGATGCTCAGGAAAACCTGATCTTAAAACGTTATTACCACGTCGGGGTGGCCGTCGATACCCCCGGGGGATTGGTGGTGCCGGTGGTGCGCGAGGTGGATCGCAAGAGCCTGGTGGAAGTAGCCTCTGAATTGGGGATATTGAGCGCCAAGGCCAGGGAAGGGCGGCTGTCGCCTGCTGACCTGCAGGGCGGTTGCTTTACTATCTCCAGTTTGGGTGGTATCGGGGGGACGTCCTTTACGCCCATCGTCAATGCCCCTGAAGTGGCGATCTTAGGCGTCTCAAGAGCCACCATGCAGCCTGTTCATGAGAAAGACGGATTCGTTTCCAGATTAATCCTGCCGCTGTCGCTTTCCTACGACCACCGGGTCATCGATGGGGCGGCTGGGGCGAGATTTACGACTTTTCTTAGTGCGATGCTGTCCGATACCCGTCGTCTGTTGCTATAAAGGATCCTGAATATGACTAGGCTAATCAAGGTCGAGGTTCCGGATATCGGTGACTTTCAGGACGTTGAGATCATCGAGATGCTGGTGTCGAACGGTGATCGGGTGGCGGTGGAGCAGTCTCTCATCACCCTGGAATCGGACAAGGCAACCATCGAGATTCCTTCTCCCCATGCCGGGGTAGTGAAGAACCTGCGAGTAGGACTAGGCGACAAGGTCTCTATAGGCGATTCGATCCTGGATCTGGAGGTTGTGCAAAAAAAACTGGAACCGAGTGATTACGCCCATGTGCAAGGGCCTTCGGAACGGCCGGTGGTAACTCCCGGTGCGGATCCCGGAATGGTGATGCATTCCGATGAGCTCAGCGCCGATGTGGTGGTATTGGGTTCGGGTCCGGGGGGATACACTGCCGCATTTCGGGCCGCCGACCTAGGGAAATCGGTTATTCTGATAGAACGCTACGATAGCTTGGGAGGCGTCTGTCTCAATGTTGGTTGCATCCCCTCGAAGGCCCTGCTGCACGCCGCCCAGGTCATCAATGAAGCGGCACGGTTTGCGGCTCACGGCATTGTATTCGGTCCGCCCAAGATCGATATACCAAAACTGTTGGTTTGGAAAAACGGCATTGTACGTCGTTTGACCGGTGGCCTGAAACAACTGGCCAAACAACGCAAGGTTCGAGTCGTCCAGGGACAGGGGCGATTTTCATCGCCGAATCATCTGCTGGTGGAGTCCGCGCAGGGACAACAGCGCGTTAGCTTCGATCAGGCGATTATCGCGGCGGGCTCAAAACCGGCCGAACTGCCTCTGTTTCCGTGGGACGATCCGAGGGTCATGGATTCCACGGCGGCTCTGGAACTCAAGGAAATTCCCAAGCGCCTGCTGGTGGTCGGAGGCGGGATCATCGGTCTAGAGATGGCCACGGTCTATCATGCGTTGGGGGCAAGGGTGACCGTGGTGGAGCTAACCGATGGCCTGATCCCCGGTTGTGATCGCGACCTCGTCAAGCCGTTGCTCAAGCTGTTGCGCAGCCGTTATGAAAATATCTACACGGCCACCGAGGTCACGGCCGTGCAAGCTAAACCCCAAGGCTTGGAGGTTAGTTTCAAGGACAAGAACGCAACCCGGCAGGATACCTTCGATCGCATCCTGGTAGCCACAGGGAGGGTCCCGAATGGGCACCGAATCGCCGCGGAAAATGCCGGCGTTTACGTGAACGAGGCCGGATTCATCAGTGTGGATTCGCAGCAGCGCAGCAATGTGTCGCATATCTTTGCCATCGGCGATATCGTCGCCCCCCCCATGCTGGCGCATAAGGCCAGTCACGAAGGCAAGGTAGCCGCCGAGGTTTGCGCCGGTAAGAAATCGCATTTCGATGCGCGAGTCATACCTTCGGTGGCCTATACCGATCCCGAGATTGCCTGGATGGGTATGACGGAGACCGAGGTCAAGGCTCAAGGTTTGGAATATGAAAAAGGCGTGTTTCCATGGGCCGCAAGCGGCCGTGCCTTGAGCCTCGGGCGTAGCGAAGGAATGACCAAGTTACTGTTCGATAAAGATAAACGCCTCATGGGGGCCGGTATGGTGGGCCCGAATGCGGGAGAGCTGATCGCGGAGGCCGTGTTAGCGCTGGAGATGGGTGCCGATCCGGAGGATATTGCCCTGAGCGTCCATGCCCATCCGACCCTGTCAGAGACGATTTCATTTGCCGCCGAGATGGTGGAAGGCACGATCACGGATCTTTACGTCCCGAAATCTATGCCCTCACCCTAGCCCTCTCCCAGGGGGAGAGGGGATCAAAAATCATTGGAATTGGGGAAAATCCTGGATAACGTAACTCCCTCGCCCCTGAGGGGGAGAGGGCTGGGGTGAGGGGGTAATGAAAACAAAGGCTAGATATCTCAGACAAAACCAGACCGAGGCGGAACAGGCCCTTTGGCGTCAATTGCGGAATCGCCAGTTAATGGGTTACAAGTTTCGTAGGCAGTACGTTATCAAGCCGTATATCGTCGATTTTGTTTGTGTAGCCGCGAAACTCATCGTCGAGATCGATGGTGGGCAACATGCCGAGCAAAGGCACTATGATCAGCGAAGATCTCGTCTACTGGAATCTCAGGGCTACAGGGTGGTGCGCTATTGGAACAATGAAGTGTTGAATAATATGGAGGGTGTGCTGGAGGCCCTCACCCTAGCCCTCTCCCAGGGGGAGAGGGGATCAGAATCGTAGCTGTCGAAATACTACTCCCTCGCCCCTGGGGGGAGAGGGCTGGGGTGAGGGGCAGTAAATAATTTTATTTCAGCACCGGCCGAGCAAAGGTTCCCTGAATAGGCCGGTTATTGGCGTGATGCATGATGTCTGAGAAGGTCTTCACCTGCTCTTTGGAGACATTGACAGGATTCTTCATGACCAGCCAGCGCACCCCCTCGGTACAAGGTGGCGTGGTCAGTGATCCATTGAAACGGTAGTAGTCATGGTCTTTCGGCAGTAGATCTATCGCACTTACTTTCCCTTTGAGAGATTGTTTGTCCCCTGCGTGTTCCGGCATGGAAGACCATAGTTTTCCTATGGCCGCATTGTTCTCACCTTCCGAGAACATGATCGCGATGACGGCCAGATTGCCGTCGCTGTCGGCGTGCACTAAATGGGCCTCCATGGGGAAGGATTGCCCCTCGATGTGATTTTCGCTGGGGGTATGGAAATGAAACTGTTTTAATTCGAAATCGATACCATCCACCTTGATTTTGCTGCCGGGGGCGTAGTTGGCCTGGATGGTGTGGCCGTTGTTGAGAATCTCCGTGGCCTGGGTGGTGTAGTTGAAATCGATGGTCTTGAGATCGGCTTCGATAAAGTTATTCAGATCTATCGGTGATTGGTTCCTTCCCGTTGCACAGGCCTTGAATTTTTCATCCAATGTTCCCCAGTTCTTGGGACCGGAATCTCCGGTATATTCCCAATGGGTTTTTTCACCAGCGACAACAGTGCCGCTGGTAAGAATGATGCTACCGAGTAAAGTCAAAAGCGTTCTTCTCATGGTTCACCTTTCTTGTTAGTTATATTGTCGTAGTTAACGGTCATCAAAACATGATGACCGTACTGTGTCGAGGTGGGTAGAGTACAGTAGTATAAACGACTTGAGCAGCCAATAGAGATGAAGGCGGTTCACTTAAATAGGAATGAGAAATTTCGCGGGAATTTGATGCAACTCATTTCCAACTTTATAGCATTAGGGAAAAGGTCTTATCATTCCTTTCTCACTACGGATTAATGAATAAAACGAGCATGGATTAGTGTATGTTTGAACAAAAACCAATCTTCCTGATTATGCCCCTGGTCTTAGGGACAGCATCCGTTCTTGCGTTGATATTGATTGCTGGTCCATCGATTACGACTGGCGTCACCGGTTTTATCTTGTTGGCAGTGAGTCTGTGGGTAGGTTATATGCTGCGGCGCATTCACGAGCGTTCATTGCAAAACGCGGAGACTATCGTCCTACATCACCAGGGCGAGATAGAGCGATTACGCGATTATGCCGAGCCGTTGGAGTCAATTTGCAAAAAAATCTTCCCCATTTGGTCCCGTCAGATAGAGGCCTCACGCACGCAAACCGAACAGAGTATCATCGAACTTACACAGCGCTTTGCCGAAATGTCACAACGTCTGGAGCATGTGATCAATGCGTCACAAAACGGGATGGAAGGGTGGTCCAGTGATTCAGGGATGGTTGTTCTCTTCGAAGAAAGCCATAACTCGTTGCAGACTGTAATAGATACCCTAGAAACCACCTTGAGAGAAGAGGCCGAACTGCTTGAACAGCTGCGGACACTGGCCTCTCAAACAGAGGAACTGGATTCGATGGCCGCCGGTGTTGGGCAGATTGCCGAGCAGATCAATCTGCTGGCCCTGAATGCCGCTATTGAGGCAGCGCGGGCGGGAGAGCAGGGGCGCGGCTTTGCGGTGGTCGCTGATGAGGTGCGCAAGCTGGCCTCACAATCAGCAGAGACGGGGAAAAATATCCGTAGCAAGGTGGATGCAATCAGTGTTTCTATGCATCATAGCCTAGAAAGTGCCGAGCAGTATACAGAAACCAGTAAACAGAGCACCCAGTGTGGAAAAGAGACCATTGAATCTGTTTTTGGTCGTCTGCGGGAAACGATTACTACTTTGCAAGAGGATGGCAGCAGCCTACGTAGTACTGGAGACGGTATTCGAAACGAGATTTCCGAAGTACTGGTTGCCTTTCAGTTTCAGGATCGCGTTAGTCAGATTCTGACCCATGTAAGAGAAGATTTTGAACATCTGACAAAGCGAATCGAGTCATATACGAAGCAGCGTGCCGGTGTCAAGAACCTGATCCCTCTGAATATGGATTCAGTCGTCGTGGAGATTGCCACTAATTACACCACCCATGAGGAACGCAGCAATCATGAAAATGAGGTTCCAGCTGCAAACACAGCAAACGGCGAAACTGATCTTACTTTCTTTTAGTCTTTAGGATCAAACAAACCTGAATTCAGGGAATATCAATAACGATCTTGGTCGTGGATGACTCGTCCTCGATCTCGCCTCGTCCCCAAGGTTCGACACCCGGGTACGGATCGACTTCATCCGCACCATGGGTCGGTACGCGACGAACGGTTCGTGATCATCCTGGACATGGGGCGTGTGTTCTCCATCGCGGAGATGACCGAGATGCGGGATATGCGGCACCAAAGATCAGCCTGCATTGAAAAAGACAAGCCCCCGCCAGAGCGGGGGCTTGTATGGTTGACTGGAATGAGAGGTTTATTGCCTGGAGGTAGTCACCATTGGTAGGTCTTGGGATCGATCTTACCTCTGGCCATTAGGGACAGGCTGAAGTCCAGCGCAGAGGCATCGAAGTCACTCATCTTGTCAACCCCGAACGCGTCCGAACTGGCCGAGACTGCTTTCTTGATTCTGGTCTTGACCTCAGTCGGTACTCCCTTGGAGGCGGTCAGCACATTGTCCGGATTCTTTTTTTCGGAAATACCTGGAATCAGGTATACGTCCAATTTTGGGAACCGCGTGCTGTTCGCTTCCCACCACCAGTTCTTGACCACACCCGCCTTAGCCTTCCCAGCCTTTACCGCACCGCAGGTAGCGGTGTGGTTCTTGGTTGGGATAGTGGCCCGGCCTGCGGTGGCAGCCTTGGCGCTGGATTCGCCGGAGCTCGCACCCACGGCATAGGCGATCTCGGTCGGATGGTCCCTAAAGATCGCGTTGGGGTCCTCGCCTTTTGGATATACCAGCACCCCTGCGTACAGTTCCTTGCCATTGATGCCCTGCATCAGGCCCTCCCCTAGGTTACGGGCACGGATAATAGTCTGAACGAAGGATCCCACATACACCAGTGCCGGTTTTCCGGTGCTGAAGGTGTCAAGGATCTGCGGATAGCTGTTGGCTATGCGTGGTCGGATCTGCAAACCTGACCGGTTGCTCAAGGTGCTGTAAGCGGGAGCAGGGGTCAAGGGTCAGGAGTCGGGACCAGAGCTTAGGGATTCGCTTTTCGCATAGATACTCAAGTTCAACAAGCAATAGCCGATAGTTCGGGCAGCTACAGACCCCGCTTTTGCGGCTGTCATTGATAACGCCGGACTGATGTCTGATAGGTTGTTCTGTCGCGCCGTCCCTCTTGTGGGATCAGTGAGTGGGAATGAGGTCATATAAAAAATGTTCGAAAGAAAACAAATCTTCATGGTTGTCCCTGCCGGCTTGGGAGCGGCATCATTTTTCTCGCTTTTGTTAGGCATTGAGGTCTCGATGATCAGTGGACTCATTGGCCTTTTGTTTTTAGCGTTAGGGGTTTTTTTAGGTTACATGCTTCGACGCATTCACAACCATCTATTGTCAGAAGTAGAGGTTCTTGCACAAAGCTACCGGTCCGAGGTGAAGCGGTTGCACAGCTATGCTGAGTCCCTGGAAGAGGTTTCCAAAAAGACTTTCCCCATTTGGTCTCGCCAGATAGAAACCTCACGCGCAAATACTGATAAAAGCATTATTGAACTCACACAACGCTTTAATGGGATGTCACAACACCTGGAACAGGTGATCAATGCCTCTCAAAATGGAATTCCTGGGTTTGGTAGCGATGCCGATGGGGGGAATGTCTTTTTAGATGCTCGGAATACGTTACAGGCAGCACTAAGCACCATCGATCATTCCTTTAGAGAGCAAGCAGAAATGCTAGGTGGAATGCAATTACTGGCATCTCAAATAGCAGAACTGGATGGGATGGCGGTAGGTGTTAGGAACATTGCTGATCAGATCAATTTACTGGCTTTGAATGCCGCCATCGAGGCGGCGCGGGCGGGGGAACAGGGGCGAGGTTTTGCCGTCGTCGCCGATGAAGTGCGCGGACTGGCATCGCAGTCAGCGCAGACAGGACAACACATTCGCAACAAGGTGGATGCTATCCGTGCATCCATGAATACGACTATGGAAACCACTAATCAGTATGCGGAATCTACTAAACTGACGGCTGAGCAAGCAAAAGAGATTATCGAGTCGGTCTTTGAAAACCTACAGAAAATGCTCATTGTCTTGCAGGAGGATGGCACCAGCCTGCGCAGAGTAGGAGACGGCATCCGCAACGAGATTTTCGACGTGCTGGTCGCTTTTCAGTTTCAGGATAGGGTCAGTCAGATTCTGACCCATGTTAAAGATGATTTCAAAGGTCTGACGGACCAAATCGAATCATATAGGGAGCAGCGTGTCGTGGGTGGGGAATTGATTCCTCTGGATGTGGCTTCAATAGCTGCGCAGATTGTCGCTAATTACACCACCGATGAAGAACGCAGAAACCATGATAACGAGACCGCAGTTGTAGATACAGCGAATATTGAAACAGACCTTACCTTCTTTTAATCTTTGGAGATCAAATAAATGCCAAAAATAATTCTGGTGGTGGATGATTCCGCCTCGATAAGGCAGGTGGTTAGCATTGCCCTGAAGGGCGCAGGGTATGAGGTCATCGAGGCCAGTGACGGCATGGATGCACTGTCGAAACTCAATGGACAGAAAGTTCATCTCATCGTCAGTGATGTGAATATGCCCAATCTTGATGGCATTGGTCTGGTGAAAAAGGTCAAGGCGCATCCCCAATATAAGTTTACTCCCATTCTAATGCTGACCACGGAATCCCAGGAGAGCAAGAAGCAGGAAGGTAAGGCGGCGGGTGCCAAGGCATGGTTGGTGAAGCCTTTTCAGCCACCGGCATTGCTGTCTGCGGTTGCTAGGTTGGCTTAAATAATTGTTCACAGTTCACAGTTCACAGTTCACAGTTCACAGTTCACAGTTCACAGTTCACAGTTAAAAAACCGTCAACCGTCAACCGTCAACCGTCAACCGTCAACCGTCAACCGTCAACCGTCAACCGTCAACCGTCAATCGTCAATCGGAGAAGAAATGGGAATCGAAGTGAATAC
>JAAEPA010000018.1 GCA_024222475.1 Gammaproteobacteria bacterium
AAAGATGTTTTCTACGGTGGCAGCAGGAGTGGAGGTGTGGAGGTGTTGGGCCAGTTGAACAATGTCAGGATCATCAGATTCACAATACTGTTCAGGCGGAAGATAGGGAGTCACATCGTTTTCCGGGAGTGGTTTCGGAGTTTCAGACAGGAAGAGATCAGAGGTGATGGTGACAATTTTTGTCGCGTATGGGGGCAGCTCCTTGAACGTAAAATGAAGTATCCGGTTCCCGAGAGCGTCTAAAAGCACTTCGGAGGGATGTGACGTTTCAAGATGCAGACTGTGCTGGGTCGCGGTGTGTTCGACCGGTGCGTAGGTCCACAACTCAGCCGCTGGAATGACCTGATTGGTCGTGTTTTGGAGCGTAAAGCGATATACTATGTGCCTGGGAAGCGTATAGGTCCCTCGATCTTCCTGGCATGCGCCGTTCTTGCCGGCAATCACCAACAGGCATAGGAGGAAGAGACAGCGTATGAGACGAGCAACCTTCTGTTTTTTATTTTGCATAAAC
>JAAEPA010000019.1 GCA_024222475.1 Gammaproteobacteria bacterium
CGCAGGTCAGAGAGGTGCTGGAATTCAGTCGGGTAACCAAGGTGCCGCGCACACCCGACTACATGCGCGGGGTGATCAATCTGCGCGGCAGTGTGGTGCCGGTGGTGGATCTACGGGTGCAGTTCGGTATGCAAAAGACCGAACCCACCGTCGATACCTGCATCGTGATCGTGGAGGTGCGGATTGATGACCAGCCGACGGTACTGGGCGCACTGGCCGATTCGGTGCAGGAGGTGATCGAGCTGCGGCGGGATCAGCTGGAACCGGCACCCCGCCTGGGCACCCGGGTCGACACTGAGTTCATCCGAGCGATGGGAAAACACGACGACAAGTTCGTGATTATTCTCGACATGAATCGGGTCTTCTCCGAGGATAAGTTGACTGAGGTGCAGGAGAGCAGTCGTTCTGTGCCGGTGGGTGAATTGGATATAACGAACAGATCAACCTGCTAGCCTTGAATGCCGTCATTGTGGCGACGCGGGCGAGAATGCAGGGTCGCGGTTTTACCGTGGTCGCCGATGCGGTGCGCAAGCTAGCATCACAATAAGCAGAGACGGGGCAATACATTCGCCGCAAAGTGTCGGGGGCCACGATTCTGGGTGATAGTGCAGTGGCATTGATCCTGGATGCGCTAAAAATGGTTCAGTGTCTGACGGCAGAAACTGAAACGGTTCATTGAAATACGGAATTTGACAGCATAGGAGGGATCTTCGGTAATGAGTCCAAAGAAGAGAATTTTATCTGCAGTAATGATTGCCTGCTTTGCACCGTTTCAGGAGGGAGCTGTTGCAGAGCAAGAATATACTGAGACCAGGGCCCACGCCTCAAAGAGTCTTATCGAATGGGTCGAGAGGGTCGAGGTTTACGGCAAATTACAGCTTTCAGCCGAATTATTGGACGACGGGACCGATACAAGCGCTTTTGTGTCGAGTAACTCCTCGCGAATCGGGTTTAAAGGTGTTAACGAGTTGACCGAGAGCTTGTCTGCAGTTTGGCAGTATGAGGGTGGTGTGACCGTTAACAATGTGGAAGGGAGTTTTGAAACTCGTAATTCATTTGTGGGTATTTCGAGCAGTGCGGGATTGATCTTTCTCGGGCGTCATGACACGCCCTTCGAACGCCTGAGTCGGGACATGGATATTTTCGACGAACGCATTGGCGATTCCAGAAATATCATCGGGCTCGGTGGTCCCACAGACTTCAACCTGCGTGCAGATAACATCATTGCCTATAAGTCACCCGACATCGCGGGGTTTAGGACATTTTTACTCTATAAGACCGAAGACGGTGAGGACAGTGATGATCTCATCGGTGCAAGTGTTAGATATGAAAATGGCGATTTCTGGACCGGTATAGGTTACGAGTATCACGGCGAGGTGCTTACTCGGGGAAGTACCCCGAGCGTGGGCGCTGCCTCAAATGAGTCAGAACAAGGCGTTCGTGTGGTGGGAAATTATACATGGGATGGTTTCAGAGTGGTCGGCCTCTTTGAGTCATTATATGACGTTGGAGGCGTTTCGGGTGCGGATCGCTTGGCTTGGGGTGGAGGTATTGCCTACTCGTTTGGCAAATACACGGTCAAAGGCTCCTACTACGGCACGGATGGCATCGATGGCGTTTCTAGCACGGGGGCTAATATGTATGCGCTGGCCTTGGATTACGACTTCACGCAACGAGCCACGGTGTATATCGCAGGAGCGACGACTATCAATGACGAAAGTTCGGATTTGACGATGACCGGTGCCGGACACGGTGCAGATGTGTTTCCTGAGGCTGATGACGATCCCTATGGGGTTGCGGTTGGCGTTAATATCACCTTCTAATGAGGAATTAGTATGTTCAAAAGTATGAAACTCAGGATGAAACTCGGAACTGCCTTCCTGCTGGTGGGCATACTGCCGGCAGCGGCTATCGGTTTCTTCTCTTTGAACGAGGCGAGTGAGTCTCTGGAGAAACAGGCCTTTAACCAGCTCGAGAGCGTGCGCGGCATCAAGAAGGTGCAGATCGAGAAGTTCTTCGATGAACGCAGGGGCGACGCTGGCGTTTTGGTGGATACGGTGCAGGCCATGAAAGCCCTGGTTTTCACCAAGATGCGGGCCATACAGGGCCTGAAAAAAGAGAGCCTGCAGCGATTAATTCAACGGATCCGTAGCGACGTGGCCATTGCCAAAGATAACTCGCTGGCGGTAGAGGCCTTTAAGGACATCAGCCAGGCATTTAAAGAGGGCGGAAACAGGGTAGACAGCGAGGAATGGAAATCCGCCGCAGCCCCTTATCATGACCGCTTCAAGGCGCTCATGGAAGCAAAAGGCTGGTATGACATTTTCCTAATCAATAACCAAGGCGACATTATCTACACCGTAGCCCGTGAGAGTGATCTGGGCATGAACATCCCCAACAGCGAACTGAAGGGCTCATCCATTGGTCAGGCCTTCCGCAAGGCGCAGGCATTGGACGGTAATGCGATTGCCGATTTTCAACCCTATGCACCCTCTAACGGGGAGCATGCAGCCTTCGTCATGGGACGTCTGGGTCATGGGCAAGGATATCTCGCCATGCAGCTACCCACTGAACCGATCAATGCAATAGTACAACAGCGCAACGAAATGGGTGACAGCGTGGAAAACTATCTGGTTGGTGAAGTGGGTGGCGTGAGCAGCTACCGCAGCGACCGGGTGGTGAAAAAAGGTAATAAGATCGGCAAGAAAAAATCCGGAGCCACCATCAAGGCGGCCCTGGCAGGAAAATCCAGTTTTGATGTCAAGGTGGGCAGCACCGGCGCGGTTGAAGTGGTGGCTTACGAGCCACTGGATATCCCCGGTCTCAACTGGGCCATCTTCACCACCGGCAGTCTGGAAGAGGTGCTGGCAGTAAAGAAACCGGGTGAGGAGAAGGACAATTTTGCCAAATATATTGAGAAGTACGGTTACTACGACCTGTTCCTGATTCATCCCCAGGGTGAGGTCTTCTACAGCGTCAGCCATGAAGCCGACTACCAGACCAACATGGTGGACGGCAAATACGCCAATTCGGGATTGGGTAAGCTGACCCGACAGGTGCTGAAGACCAAGCAATACGGGATTGCCGACTTTGCGCCTTATGCACCGTCTAATGGTGATCCGGCAGCCTTCATCGCTCAACCGGTTCTCCACGAGGGCGAAGTGGAATTGATTATTGCCCTACAACTCTCCCTGGAATCCATTAACAGCATCATGCAGGAACGCGACGGCATGGGCGAGACCGGCGAGACCTATCTGGTGGGTTCGGACAAGCGCATGCGTTCGGATTCCTATCTCGATCCCAAGGGCCACTCGGTCAAGACCTCCTTCGCCGGGACCGTGATAGCCAACGGGGTGGATACTGTCGCCGTCAACGCCGCGCTGGCAGGTAAAACGAGCAGCGAGATCATCATCGACTACAACGGTAACCCGGTACTCTCCGCCTACACTCCCATAGAGGTTGGCGGTACGACCTGGGCACTGCTGGCGGAGATCGACGAGGCCGAGGCCTTTGCCGTAATTGCTGCCTTGAAGGGGCTGATGGGCTTAGTAGCCCTGGTGGCCATCCTCGCGATCTTGGTTGTGACCTGGTTAGTTGCCCGCTCCATCGTGCAGCCGCTCTCCAAGGCCGTAGAAGTCAGCGAGCGGGTGGCGTCTGGTGATCTGAACGCGGAGATCGAACTGACCTCTGGTGACGAGACCGGACAGGTCATGCAGGCACTGCAGACCATGATCGGCAAGCTGCGAGGCGTCGTTTCCGACGTGAAGGGCGCGACAGCCAATGTCACCGGTGGCAGCGAGCAGATCAGTGCCTCTGGACAGCAGCTCTCCCAGGGTGCCACCGAGCAGGCGGCCTCACTGGAAGAAATTTCGTCTTCAATGGAAGAGATGGCCGCCAACATCCGCCAGAGCGCCGACAACGCCGGGCAGACCGAACAGATCGCCCAGAAGGCCGCCACCGATGCCCAGGAGGGTGGCCAGGCCGTGGCCCAGGCGGTGACGGCGATGAAGGACATCGCCGGCAAGATCTCCATCATCGAGGAGATCTCCCGTCAGACCAACCTGCTGGCGCTCAATGCCGCCATCGAGGC
>JAAEPA010000020.1 GCA_024222475.1 Gammaproteobacteria bacterium
CCGCTTCTCGCCTCGCCCGAAGGGAGCCCCCCAAATGCGCCACTGCGGCGTTGCGGTCCTTGAAAAGGGCCTGTGCCATTCCCTGCGGACCGCGCCTTGCATTGACGCATTTGGGGGGCTCTGTATCCATCAATTCTATGTTGGTAGACCACCAGCATGCACATGAAAGCCCATCCGTAACGTGTATACTGACAGATCATGGCAAGGGATATGAGATTCGGTAAGCGTTATCACAACATCGCCATCGTTATGTTGAGTGCGATTGGTGATGCCATGCATGTGCTGCCGGTGGCTAATGCCCTTAAGCGCTCGGCCCCCCACCTCTCCATTACCTGGGTCATTCAGAGCGTACCGCAGCGGCTGCTTTACAATCATCCCGCCATAGACGAGTTTATTCTGTTTCGTCGTCGTCACGGCGATGGTCTATTCACGGAATTTCTGCGTACAGCCCACCAGCTTCGGCGTCAGCGTTTCGACTTGGTTTTCGGTCTGCAGACATATTTCAAGGCCGGTCTGTTGACCGCAGCGCTTAGATCGTCCATGAAACTAGGATTCGATCGAGTAAGGGCGCAGGACATGAATTGGTTGTTCACGACTCACCGCATCCCTGCGCATGAGCCTCAGCACATTCAGGATCAGTATTTGGAGTTCCTCCAATACTTGGGTGTGAAGACCTATCCGGTAGAATGGAATATCGTCATCACTCAACAGGAAAGGCAGGATCAGCGTCGCTTTTTCGAGCTTATCCAGCGTCCGGTATGCGCTATTGTGGTAGGGACCAGCAAGCCGCAGAAGAACTGGTCGGCATCTGGTTATGCCCGATTGATCGAGGTCATTGAGCGTGATTTCGGCTATCAGGTAGTGCTGGTGGGTGGTCCGTCCGCGCCGGAACAAGCCATCTGCGAAGAAGTCATGCGTTTGAGTCAGGTCAAGCCGATGAACGAGGTAGGCGACGATCCGCGCCGATTGATGACTCTGATCGATGGGGCCGCGGTGGTGATCAGTCCCGATACCGGTCCGTTGCACATCGCTCGGGCCTTAGAGGTTCCGGTAGTCAGTCTGTTCGGATACACCAATCCAAAACGCAGCGGGCCCTATAAAAAATATCAGGACCTGGTAGTGGACGGCTATGCACGTTTTCCTGGTGAGGACTATGCAATCAGCATGGAATATCAGCCTGAGGGCATGCAGAGAATCACCTTGGAGATGGTAGTGGAGAAATTTGAGCTTGCGGTACGAAAATACGTGGAAGCGCAAGGCTCGCGCTTGTTAGGAATGCGAATTAAATAACTTCCCTAACTGGCGCCGCATGATCGTCCGTATTCAAGGCGCGGCAACAGGCGCATAGCTTAGCTATGTAACTGTTGGCGTAACGCCGAAGACGGGCGATGAGGCAAGTCAGATAGGGAAGTTATTTAGGTAGCATTCCTTAGTTCCGTAGGCCCTCGTCGAGAAGGGCAACCGGGTTACCCGGTTGCCCGGTCGTCGAACATCCCCAGTGCTTGGAGCTTCTGGAAATAGCGCCGATCGATATCTGCGTATTGCCCTATCGCATTCTTCGCATTCTCCCCTAACACCTTGCGTCGCTGTGGGTCATTGAGCAGATCCACAATCGTGTGCTGCAATTCCTCATCGTCATGGGCCATGATCAAACCATCGTTGGCAAGCAGTATCCTGGTTTCTTCCTCAAAATTACCCATATGAGATCCTACGATAATGGCCTTGCCGAGTCGCGCCGGTTCCAGGATGTTTTGTCCTCCACGCGGGATCAGCGAGCCGCCCAGAAAGACCAACCTTGCGTGGGACATGAAGGCCACCATCTCCCCGAGGGTATCGGCAAGATAGACTTGGGTCTGTGCGTTGATGGTTTCATCGCGGCTGCGTACGGCAATGCGGAGCTTTAAGGCTTTGAGTTGTCTGAGGATGGCCTCGCGGCGATCGGGGTGGCGGGGCGCGATCACCAGCAGAGTTTGATCGTCGGCGATACTGGTCCAAATCTTTGCAATGCGTAATTCTTCATCGTCATGGGTAGAGGCCGCCAACCAGTAGGATCTTGCTAGCGGCTTGCGTGGCGCTAGATCGACCAGGTTGCGGAGGTTGGCAAATTTGATGTTACCCAGGATTGTCACCCTTTGGGGATCCGCGCCCAATGAGATATATCTTTGTCTGTCTACCGGCGAGCGCGCTAGAATGGCGAGCGCCTGCCCCAGACCCTGAGCATACAATCTTCGTAATACTAAGGGGGCATTGAGTGTGCGTTCGGTGAGCCGTCCATTGATAATTACCAGCGGTATACCGCGTCGGTGGCAAACCTGGAATAGATTGGGCCATAGTTCAGTCTCAAAAATCAGCGCACAACGCGGGTCAATATGTTTGCAGAAACGGTTGACTGCCCAGACATAGTCCAGGGGCAGGAAGACATGGTGTACCTTGTCGCCTAGGGTTTTGCACAATACCTCACGTCCGGTTGGTGTGTTGGTGGTCACCACCAAGGGGGTCGGTGCGCAGTTCTCAATAATCAGTTCCAGCAACGGTTTTGCCGCAACGACTTCGCCCACCGAGGCGCAATGTAGCCAGATGGCCCTTTTCAGTTCGGGAAAATTAAATCCAAGGCGTTGCCGCAGGTAATCAGTGCCGCCATCTTTCAGGCTGCGGTAGCCGGTATAAGCAAAGATCAGGGGGGTGCCGATCCAGAGGATCAGTCGGTACAGGGAGATCACGGGTGGTCGAAGTCAGCGGTGGTGTTTAACTGCATAACGTATTCAATGGTAGCGGTTCATTGAGGTTGGCAGCCTATTCTAACCCTTAAATAAGCCTAAAGGGGGTCCTGTAAGGATGGTTTTGGCCACTCATTTGTCCTGTTCAACATAGGCGATGTACTTTTTTTATTGGAGGAGACCGCCAGTACCCTCTAGGGCGGCTATACTCCATGATAGATTGTTCAATTCTGAAAGCCATGCAGGGGGGGAAATGGACCTAAGAGTTGTTACTCACTACTTGAATATTGGTAATTTTACTGGATTTGCAATCTTGCTGCTGCTGAACATACTGTTAGCTGGTTGCGGCGGCGGTGAGGGCGGTGGCGGTGAAGGGCCAATGGTGGATATCAGCTTTCCATTGCCGAATTCGAATCTCGGCGGCGAGGCTGATCGTGTCGTACTCCGCGGACGTGTGACTACCACGGACGGCGCTCGGGTGAACCAGGTGCTCATCAATAATCAGAGCTTCCGCATGGTCACCCAAAAACCCCCTGCTGATTTGCCGGATGGTGATATGCCAATGGTGGAGTTCGATCGTGACGATTCTTCGCATTGGTTTGCTCAGATCGCATTGTTGCAACAGGTCAACGACATCTCGATCGATGCCTCGGACGACCGTAACCGCTCGACTTCAGTGACCCTCGCGGTACAAAATGGCGCTACTTTTTCTAGACCGGTGGATGTTGTTCTTGATTCGACGAACAACCGCGTGTTGCTGGTGGATTCTAGCTCGGCTGCCCTGCTGGCAGTGAATCTCGCCAGCGGTGATCGTCGTCTGATCTCTGGTTTGAACACCGGTACTGGGGTTTCGTTCGTCTCTCCAAAAGGTCTGGCTCTGGATATAGCCAACAACCGCGCGTTAGTGGTGGATTCTTCGCGTCCGGGTCGGGGATTAAACGCCTTGCTGGCGGTAGATTTAACCACGGGCAATCGTACCGTAATCTCAAATGAGGACATAACCCGTGCAACGGACGTAGCCCTCGATATGGCCAACAATCGTGTACTTTGGGTGAAAAGTAGTGCTCTGCTGGCAGTGGATCTGAATAGTGGTGAACAGGTCGTGGTTTCACAGGAGGGTGAAGCAGGTGATGGAATCCCGTTTAGCATACCAGAGTACGTGGTTCTTGCGGCCAACGGTCGTGCTTTGGTGGTCGATGCTGGTTTGGCCGCTTTGCTGGAAGTGGATCTGTCCAACGGCGATCGTCGCGTGATCTCGGGTGTGAGTACCGGCAGCGGAACTGCATTGCAATTTCCTCGGGCAGCGGCGGTGGATGCGGACAATAGCCGCGCGTTGGTGGTGGATGAAGGTTTAAACGCCGTGCTGGAGATAGATCTGTCCAATGGTAATCGTCGCGTTATTTCAAATATCAGCAAAGGTCAAGGGCCACTGTTCGGTATTCCAGAGGGTATTGCTTTTGATATGGCAAATAACCGTGTGTTGGTGGTGGATTTTGAATCACTGCTGGAGGTGGATTTGGTCAGTGGTGATCGTCGTGTGATCTCGGATCCGAACGCGATCCAAATAGCCGGACCCTCTTTTTTCCAACCTCGTGGTGTTACGCTAGATAAGACTAATAACCGATTGTTGGTAGCGGATGGAGGGCGAGCGGAGGATGGAAGAAGCCCAAACTACTCCCTGCTGGAGGTAGATCTAGCCACTGGTGATCGCCGCCTGATCTCGGGCGCGGACCGAGGCGTCGGACCAATGTTCATTTTACTTGAAAGTGTGGCTCTTGACGCCGCCAATAACCGTGCTTTGGTGACAGATATCCGTTTGGATGCTCTGCTGGCGGTGGATTTGACCAGCGGTGATCGTCGGGTAATTTCGGATGCGGACAAAGGTGACGGACCCAGTCTCAATCGTCCCTTGGATATGGTCCTGGATGCGGCTAATAACCGTGCATTGGTGCTGGATCCGAGTTTAACTGCTCTACTGGAGATAGATCTGGACAATGGTGATCGCCGGGTGATCTCGGATGCAAGCAGGGGGGTTGGGCTCCCCTTTGAGGGGCCATCAGGCGTGGTTCTGGACGCGGCCAATAATCGCGCCTTTGTTGTAGACCCGGATCTAGGCATAAGCCCGGATAAGAGTGCCGTACTGAAGGTGGATCTAGATAGCGGCGATCGCGAGATACTATCGGGTGTAGGCAACAAAGGGGCTGGACCTGTTTTTGGCCGACCAATTAGTATTGCCCTTGACTTGGACAACAACCGTGTTTTGGTAGGGGATGGTGCTAATGGCGGCTTAAAAGCCCTGTTTGAAGTCGATCTGACTAGCGGTGATCGTCAAGTAATTTCGGATTCGGCAAATGGATCTGGGCCCGCGTTCAATGCTGTTCTTAACATGGCCCTGGATTCGGATAACAACCGCATTTTTTTAGCGGACCTAGTTTCTAATACCCTGGTAGTGGTGGATCTGATCAGTGGTGATAAGGCGATCTATTCAGGGCGGATCAATAACTAGTCCGGATATTTTAGGAGGCAATAAATTGCGATCTCATTTTTCGCTTTTTTTTATAGCTATTATTTTGATTTCGGGCTGCGGTGGGGCCTCCGACCCACCACAACCACCCCCTGAGGAACCTGGGACAGAGGACAGGGTGATTGTTCCCGATGTGCGGGGCCTGTTAGAGTCGGATGCTGGACGGGAGATTGAGGGTGCCGGGCTCTCTGTCGGGCAAATAACGCGAGAATTTAGTGAGAGTGTAGAAACCAGCAGGGTCATAAAGCAGGATCCCTCAGCCGGTGAGATGGCTCTTCTCGATAACTCAGTTTCCTTCGAGATCTCGAGGGGTCCGCGTGGTGCACTAGCAACGACTTGCCCCTCGCAGATGATTCAATACTTCAAGTTTGAAGAACTAAGTCCAAACTTTGTGGACGAGCTAGGGGGAAGCAGTGCAACGTGTAGCCGGTGTCCTACATCTGTTCAAGGCAGAGTTGGCAGGGCCCAGAGTTTTGATGGAAGGGACGATGGAGTGAATGTGGCAGACAACGGTCAGTTTGATTGGTCTCTTCAAGACGAATTTACGATCGAATACTGGATGCGCAGCGATAGCGCTGCTTGTACTCGAGTGGAGGTTATTGTCGGTAGGAGGGGCGCAAGACCGTCAGAGTTTCAAATGTGGACGGGTTTAAGATGTGGAAGTAATATGAAGCAGCCCCTTAGATTTTTCTTGCTAGATAACGCTGGTTCAAGAGGCGGTAATAACATTTGGCCAGATTTGGGTCCTGATAGAAATGAGATTTTTCCGGATGTGCCTCGTGAGGGAGTCGATCTTACGGACGGGAATTGGCATCACATTGCAGCGGTAAGAACGTTGACCCAAATTCATCTCTATTTCGATGGGATCAATAAGCTTTCGGTAGAGAAAGAAGACTATATAAGAGATTTCGCCGCCACCACCGAACTCAATATAGGATGGCTTGACGGGTTCGAAAATGAGTTTCGCTATGACGGCATCATAGACGAATTGGCCTTGTACAAGCGTGCGCTCACAGAGGAAGAGATATTGCAACACTTTAGCAATGGGCTGAACGGTCTTGGCTATTGTGAGGCCGGAGATGGGATGGCACAACCACAATAACGTATTCGCCGAGATGTTTTAAATTGAACTTTGAGACCAAATCGCAGCAGCCAACCTTGTGGACAGGGCGGTGAGGCTGATCTAATATTGAAACGCCTCCGGTTCAGAATACCCTGAATTCAATTAAGCCATTGATTGATTTTATCCAAGTCGTCCACCGTCAGGGTGCCCACGGCCGCCTTGAGCAACAGGGTGTCGATCAGATAGTCGTAGCGGGATACCGAATAATCGCGTTCAGCTTGGAACAGCGCGCGTAGCGAGATCAGCACATCTACCGAGGTACGGGTTCCCACCTCGAAACCGGCCTGGGTGGCATCGGCAGCGGCCTGGCTGGATTCTACTGCCCGTTTGAGTGCCTGCACGCTGCTGATTCCAGCGATCACGTTGAGATAAGAGTCCCTGGCCAGCTTGGCGACAGTCCGGCGTTGCTGGGTGAACTGTTCCTGGGCCTGCTTGAAGTTGTATTGTGCCTCACGGGTGCGTGAATTCACCAGCGTGCCTTGGAAGATCGGAATATTGAGGGCCACACCTGCGCTGATTTGACCGGTGTCCCTGGCGCCGAAAAATCCGCCACTGATATCGGTCTGATCCGCTGAGGCGTTTAGATCGAGGGTAGGATAGTGGCCGGCGCGCTGTTTCTTAATATCCAGGCCGGCATTCTCCGTGGCCAGGCGGGTGGCGATCAATTGTAGGTTCTCCTCCAGGGCTTTGTTCATCCACTGGTCCGCATCGCTGGGATCGGGACTGAGCAGCAGCATGCGGTCGGTGAGCTTGTCCAGCTCGCCGAAAAATTGGCCGATGATCACGCTCAGGGCATTGCGGGCGATATTGATCTCGTTGCGGGCAGTGATCTCGCTGGCAATCGCACCATCATAATTGGCCTGGGCCTCCTTGACGTCGGTGATGGCGATTAGCCCTACCTCGAAACGCTTCTGGGCCTGCTCCAGCTGCCGGCCTATGGCCTTTTTCTCTCCGATTGTAAACCTGAGCGTATCTTCGGCCGAAAGCGTGTCGAAATAGGCTCGGGCGACGCGCACCAGCAACTCCTGACGGGCGAATTCGAGTTCCGACTCCGCTTGGGCGATACTCAGGTCGGCTTGATCCAGGCCGATGAATAGCTCCTTGTTGAAGATCACCTGATTGAGATTGATACCGTATTGCTTGGTATCGAAGTCGGAGCTCTGATCTCCCGTATCTCTGCTCACGCTCTGTCCCGTGCGGGAAAGGCCGGCACTGGCATTGACCTGGGGAAACAGGAAGGAACGTGCCTGAGGTTTCGCCTCCCTGGCGGCGAGATAACTGGCTTGGGCGGACTGAAACTGGGCATCTTTTTCCAGAGCGAGCTGATAGATCTCCAGCAGATCATCCGCCGATGCGGTATGCACAGTGATCAAATAGAATCCCGATGCTAGAACCATCAAGCTCGGGATGAACTTGGATAGAATACGAGTCATATTAGCCTTGCTCTTTGGTAATGGTTTTCGTAAGGAGCTGATTATTATACTCATCTATGGCCGGCATAGATCCATTCGAAATGGGTAGTGACCTTGAATAGTTGAATTAAACGATGTGTCTCATCAGTAGAGCGCCATGGTGGAGTCAATTTCTCGTGCCCAGGCATCGATACCGCCGTGCAGGTTGATGATGTTTTTAAAGCCATAATTTTCCATGAACATCGCGACTTGTCGGCTGCGAATGCCGTGATGACAAATCACCACGATCTCTTGCTGCTGATCCAGCTTCGAAAGGGCCATCGGGATCTGGCGCATGGGAATGAGATCTGAGCTCGGAAAATGCACCTGTTGATATTCCCAAGGTTCCCGAACATCCAGCAGTAAGGGCGTGGGATCGGCCTGCTCCAGGTGCTTTTTGAGTTCAACCGCACTGAGGTTTCTCATATTCAGAGTATGAACTTCGGCTTGGCTGTGGTGTTCACTAACACCGGTAGCAGGGTTTCGAAGATTTTGGTGCGCAGGTATTGCGTCTCGCTGCTGCGCATGATCAGCATCGCCTCCATCACCGGGGCTTGTCCGACGACGATAAACAGCCGCCCGCCGACCTTTAGACTCCTTTCGAAGCGATCATCGTATTCGGGAATAGAGCCGGTTACGGCAATGACGTCATAGCGGTTTTCGGGGTTCCATCCCTGCGAGGCGTCGCCGGTCTGAAGGCTCACATTGTCAAGGCCATGTTGAGCCAGATTCCGTTCGGCCGCGGCGGTGAAGTCCTGGTAGATATCCACCGTTTCGACATGACTTCCCAGTCGGGCCATGCAGGCCGCCGTAAATCCGCTGCCGGTGCCGATTTCCAGCACCTGTTCAGAGTGCTGGATGTCGAGGGCCTGAATCATCCGGCCCTCGACTTTGGGGGTCATCATGATCTGGTCGTGCCCTAGCGGAATCTCCATATCGGCAAAGGCCAGTTTTCGGTGACGCTCGGGTGTAAATTGTTCCCGGGGAACCGTTTTGATCACCTCCAGTACGGATTCATCCAATACATCCCAGGTGCGGAGCTGCTGTTTGATCATATTGGAACGGGCTTGCTCGATATTAAATTTCATATTCATTGGTGGCTATGGTTGGGTAAGGATCTAAAGGGTGCCGCTGTGCAACATCGCTTGGATGGAGCAGTACGGACAATCATAAGTCTGGCTATTTTATCACCCTTGATCGCTTGAAAATATCTCCGAAGTTGTATAGTTTGAGCAAACTTAAGCTGGGGGTGTCTCGTTTTTCGCTGAATGAGACTGAAAGAATCCCTTTGAACCTGATCTGGTTGAGACCAGCGGAGGAAATGCTACGAAGACCTTCTCCCGGTTTTTCGAGGTGCGCACCTCCGTACCAATGAGTACGAGACTATGAGTGCAATTCCCGAAGAGTTCATTAGAAAAACGGCCCAGTTGTCCGAAGACGTCACCCGTCCGATGCCTGGCTCCAGTAAGATCTATGTCCAAGGGTCCAGACCGGATATCCGGGTCGCTATGCGTGAGGTTCAGCTTAGCGATACCCCCGCCAGTTTCGGTCCCGATAAGAATCCCCCGGTTACCCTTTACGATACCTCCGGTCCCTATACCGATCCGCAGGTCGAGATCGATCTGCTCAAAGGATTGCCTGCTCTACGTAGCCCCTGGATCGAGGAACGGGGCGATACCGATCGTTTAACCGGACCCAGTTCTGAGTACGGCCGCCGTCGCCAGGCCGATCCAGCACTGGCGCGGTTGCGGTTTGAACATCTGCGTCTACCTCTGCGGGCCAGGGCAGGATGTAATGTCACTCAGATGCACTATGCCCGTAACGGGATCATCACTCCGGAGATGGAGTTCGTGGCCATTCGCGAGAATCAGTGCCGGGAGCAGGTCAGAGACTCGTTGCTGCAACTTCAGCACCAGGGCATGAGCTTTGGGGCCAATATCCCGCAGCAGATTACACCTGAGTTCGTACGCGAGGAAATCGCACGAGGGCGGGCCATCATCCCGGCCAATATCAATCATCCCGAGCTGGAACCGATGATTATCGGCCGTAATTTCCTGGTCAAGGTCAACACTAATATTGGAAATTCTGCGGTGACCTCATCGATAGAGGAAGAGGTTGAGAAGATGGCCTGGTCGGCGCGCTGGGGGGGCGATACGGTGATGGATCTTTCCACCGGCAAAAATATCCATGAGACTCGCGAATGGATATTGCGAAACTCGCCGGTGCCCGTCGGTACGGTACCCATCTATCAGGCTCTGGAAAAGGTTAACGGCAAGGCCGAGGATCTGAGCTGGGAGGTGTTTCGCGA
>JAAEPA010000021.1 GCA_024222475.1 Gammaproteobacteria bacterium
GCGCCCTCGCTTGATCCTTGTTTCCACAAGTAATTTTACTCAGTCGGCCGTAATCGTGGATACGCCGCTCCTTCGCATAATTCCTTTTGAAAACAAATCCCTGCGCAATCATCGCGCAAATTCATGAAATATCCGGGCTAACAATATGAGACCAGGAAAACTGTGAATCATTCCACAATAAATAACATTGCACGATTGATTTAGTACAGTGAGCAGCAAGTTTCACCAATAATGTTACACTCAACTCCTATGAAAAAGTCGATTCACATCGCCCGGCGTATGCGGCACATCGAGCCGTTTCATGTCATGGAGCTATTGGCCAAGGCGCGCGCCATAGAGGCCACCGGCGGCTGCGTTGTCCATATGGAGATAGGTGAGCCCGATTTCATCACTCCGCAACCGATGGTTACTGCCGGAATCGAGGCATTGCGCGAAGGTTTCACTCACTACACCCCGGCGATGGGACTTGCGTCTCTGCGTGAGGCCATCGCCAATTATTATCTCGATCAATATCGCACCGTGGTTGATCCGCAACGCATCATCATTACCCCAGGTGCGTCAGGGGCATTGCAGTTGATGATGGGTGTTCTCATCAACCCGGGCGACCAGTTGCTGATGGCCGATCCGGGATATCCTTGTAACAGGCACTTTTTGCGCCAATATGAGGGTGAGCCTATTTCCGTGCCGGTGACCGCGGATAGTGGCTATCAGCTTACGTCAGCGCTTATGCAGCAATACTGGGGTAAACGTTGCGTAGGTGCCTTGTTAGCCTCGCCTTCGAATCCAACAGGAACCTTGATATCCACGCAAGAGCTGCAGGCAATGGTGAATTACACCCTTGAGCGGGATGCGATTTTGATCGTAGATGAGATCTATCATGGCCTGATCTATGAGGGGGATGCGCAAACTGCATTGGCGTTGGGGAATAATGTCGTCGTCATTAACAGTTTTTCTAAGTATTTCGGAATGACGGGGTGGCGGCTAGGTTGGTTGATCGCGCCTGAAGGGTACATACGGGCACTGGAAAAACTTGCGCAAAATATCTTTCTGGCGGCGGCCACGCCTGCACAATATGCCGGGTTGGCGGCGTTCAAACCCGAGGCACTGCGGATTCTCGCTTCTCGGCGGGAGACCTTCAGACAAAGAAGGGATTTTCTATTGCCCGCATTGAGGGACATGGGATTTGATATTCCAGTGACCCCTCAGGGGGCATTTTATCTTTATGCGAACTGCGAAAGGTTTACCCAAGACAGCTATAGCTTTGCTCACCGTCTGTTGTCCGAGGCCGGTGTTGCCATCACTCCCGGCATAGACTTTGGTCGTTATCGATCCAATCAGCATGTGCGCTTTGCCTACACGACCTCAATCGAGCAACTTGAGCTTGGTGTGGACAGGTTGAAGCGGTTTTTACACTAGTGAAAGCCGTTTTTTACCACTGGATTGACCGCAATGTTTTTGAGCTCGGCAGAGAGTTGCGCCTGTCCTATCTACCGCCGCTGATGGTTTATCTAGCGGCAGGTATCTCTGGCCTCACGGCTATCGTAGGTACCTTCTTCGTGAAGGACTATCTCGGCCTGTCTGCGGCGTTTCTCGCCGGTCTCGGCTTCTGGGCAGGAATCCCTTGGGTATTGAAAATGCCTCTGGGTCATTTGGTCGATTTGTTTTGGCGGTGGAAGTCCTTATTGGTCTTTCTAGGGGCAGGGCTCATTGCTGTGAGTCTCGGGATCATGTTTGGCTTGCTGGCATATACGGACTTTATGCGACAATGGCTGAAGGTAGAACTTTGGTATGTCGTCAGTGTGCTGCTGGCCCCAGTCGGTTACGTCATCCAAGATGTAGTGGCCGATGCCATGACCGTGGAGGCGGTTCCACGCGTGGATCAGGATGGAAAACCCATCGAACCCGAAACCCTTCGGCTGATGCATACGACGATGCAGACCCTCGGGCGAATTGCTATCGTTGGTGGAGGTGTGACGGTTGCTATCGTCAATATTGTGATGTTCCAGGATATCGAATCGTTGTCAGAATCGGTGAAGGTCAGTATTTACACCAAGATCTATTTAATGGCCCTAGGCATCCCCATCATCTCCATTTTTGGCGTAATACTAGCAGGTTTCATTAAAAGCCGTGATGCCCTTCGTCTGTCGCGTAAGGGTTTCAGCAAGGGGCAGATCAAGAACATGCTGTATCGACCAGCGCAGCCTCCAGCTGCAAACTGGTGGATACTGAGCGGCAGCCTGGTGTTCGTGTTATTTACCCTAACCATGGGACTTACAGAAATCGCCTATAACCAGGAGATCATATTCATCGGTTCGCTGTCGATCGTATTATTTCTCATTGCCAGGCTTACCCGGGTCATGGACGCTTACGCTAGACGTGTGCTGGTGGGTACGGCTCTGCTGATATTCATCTACCGCGCTCTGCCGGGGCCGGGGGCTGGGTCTACATGGTGGATGATTGATGAGCTCGGATTCGATCAGCAATTTTTATCCGTACTGTCACTGATCGGTAGTAGCCTGACCCTGCTGGGGATGTTTGTTTTTCGCCGTTTTATGGCCGAAAAATCGATGGCCTACATCATTGGCGTTCTAACCATTGCCGGCACCCTGCTGGCACTGCCCATGATCGGCATGTATCACGGTGTTCATGAATGGACTGCAGCCCATACCCATGGGATCGTGGATGCGCGGTTTATCGCGCTCATCGATACTGCCTTGGAGTCTCCACTCGGACAGATTGCAATGATTCCCATGCTGGCTTGGATCGCCAACTCAGCACCGAGCGAACTCAAGGCCACATTCTTTGCGGTGATGGCCTCTTTCACTAATCTGGCACTGTCACTTGGACAACTCGTGACAAAATATATCAACCAGATCTTTACCATTACACGTGAGGTCAAGGATCCGCTTACCGGAACGGTTACTACACCGGCGGACTACGGTGAACTGGGAAGTTTGCTGGTGACAGTTACAGTAGCGGGTTTCGTCCTGCCCATGTTGGCTATTCTGCTCGTAAGAAAAACCCGTATCCAAGCCCTTTCAGCCGCACCTTAAAGCAGGTTGATCGGTCCCTGCAGATCAAAAGCCTGCATCCTGTAAGTGCGGTCAGGATCAGAATTCTACACGTACCCCACCTATTACCGAGTCCTGTGAAATATTATCTTGTTGCAAGGTGGTTTCATAATAGAGAAATCCGGAGATGCCATGGCGGAAGGTGGCCGATATGCCCGCCCCAAGGTTGAAGAAATCACTGTCAGGGCTGTCTGTTCTCAATAAAATATCCGAACGGGTAGGATCATTGAGAAAACGTGCGGTGATCAATCGGCTATCGTCCTTGAACTCATGCTCCCACTCAATCAAGACATGCGGTAGGAGTACTCCAAATGAGGTGCTCAGTGCGTAGGAGAGCTGCCCTCCTAAGGCGGTTCTTAGGGACTCGACCTTCTGATCTTCGATTTCCAGGGCGAGGCCGGCACCTGCAGCATTGGGGTCGGTCGCCTGCTCATTGTAGCCATCGATATCAACGCGTGTGTAGTGAAATCGAGCTTGAGGTATGAAGGTGAGTGCCTGTCGTTGGAATTCGTAGCCGGTGCCAATGTCGATCGAATACTCCGACCCATCGGTGTCGCTATCAATCGGTTGATCGATGTTGCTGAAACGAATGTTTCTGCGGTTCTGGTAATCATTACTGCCAAAACTGATGACTCCATCGATGAACGCGCGTTCCGATTGATAATAGGTGGTATAAAGTGACAGGCCATAACCGTCCGTGTCCAACTTGCCGCCGTCGTTATCGAACTTGGTATCCGTGGAGATGTAGTTGAAGGCGCTGCCGATGATGAATTCATCGGTAAGCCGGTAATCCACGCCCACGGTGAGGCCCGCAGTATCGAAATCGAAACCTGGTTCCCGGTCCGTGGTATCGGCATCGCCGAAGCTTATGCTACCGTTGACGAATATGCCCCAGCGACTGACTAAGCCGCCCTCATCGCCAGCGGCTCCGCCGCTGCGTCCGTCGGCAGCCATATCCTTCGCCAACCACAGCGGGAAAGATTTATTACCGATCGCCAGGCTCAAACCCTCAAGGCTTGGTCCAGTGGCCCCGCCGCGCAAATAATCAAGTCGCGACAGCACATTTCTGGATCGAATCTTGGCCAGCGAGACCTGTGTCTTGCCTTGAGCGGCCACTTCGTCCGGGGCGAGTTGCTGAAAAGCGTTGCCGAGGTTTCCATCACTCTCCGTGGCCAGTGCATTACAGGTGTTTAGCAGATCCTGCTCGGCCGCCGTCAGATCTCGGTCCAGTGAGCCAAGCGCCGGGCAGGCCTTGTCCAAGGCGCCGGCGACCGCGCTCTGATTTTCTGTCAGGCCCGGTGTGCTCGCGAACCTATTGATTCCGAAGTCTACCGAACCGACATTGCTTACCGATGCCGTCAGGGTGATAGGACCGGGCTGCAACACCGTCAACGTGGTGCTCGTTTCACCATCGCTATTGGTAGTCGTGGTACCGCCGGCTACGGTGATATTGCCGGCACCGGCAGGAGATAGTGACCAATCTACCTGCACGTCTTCGACGGGTTGTCCATTTTCCGTCAAGACTCGAACCCTGAAGGGGTTGGTCGTCTGGCCTACTGAGAGGCGCTGATTGGTTCCGGAGATCAGTTCGATCCTGGAGCCCTGGTCATTTGCCGAGACTACCGCGACGGTGACAACGACTTGGTCTTCGCTAGTTAATCCATTATCGTCGGTTACGCGCAAGGTGATGGTATGAGTGCCGGTGCCCAAGTTCACCGTGGGTTGCACGCCATTGGCAAGGCTCTGGTTGTTTTCGAACCACTCATAGCTGGCGATCGCGTTATCGTCCGTGGAGGCCGAACCGTCCAGCGTAAGCTGTTCGGATCCGTTGTTATCGCTGTCGGTCACCGTCTGATCGGGTCCGGCATTGGCCGTAGGTGCGGTATTTCCCGCAATCACAGTAATGATCACTTGGTCTTCGGCGGTTAAACCACCGTTGTCAGTGACTCTGAGTGAAATATTATGTGTGCCCACCGCCAGGGTGACCGTGGGTGTGGCGCCCAAGGCAATCTCTTGGCCGTTTTCCAGCCATTGGAAATTCGCTATTTGGCCATCCGCATCCGAGGAGCCACTGCCGTTCAAGGTGACCTGTTCGGAGCCGGTGTTATCGGTATCCGTCACGGTCTGGTCGGGCCCGGCATTGGCAGCGGGTGCGGTGGGCCCGGCATTGACGGTGATGACCACGGTATCATTGTCGGTCAGCCCATCGTCGTCGGTGACTCTCAGGGTGATCGTATGCCTACCGACTGCCAAATTAACTGTGGGCGCGGCACCTGAGGCGATTTCATTGCCATTTTCCAGCCATTGAAAACTCGCGATCTCGCCATCCGAATCCGATGAGCCATTGCCGTTCAAAGCAACCGACTCGGAGCCGTTGTTATCGGTGTCAGTGACTGCTTGGTTTGGTCCGGCATTGGCGGTGGGGGCGGTATTTCCGGCATTGACGGTAATGACCACGGTATCATTGTCGGTCAGCCCATCATCGTCGGTGACTATCAGAGTGA
>JAAEPA010000022.1 GCA_024222475.1 Gammaproteobacteria bacterium
CCAGCCAAGCTGCTCAATGAAAGTTGGCCAGAGAAATGGTTGGCATCAAGTGGTCAAAAAAATGGACCAAAATTATTTTCCCTCGCTACGGCTTCTATTCTTGGACGGGCTCCTAGGATACTATGGCACCCATGAGTCAGTCCCATCCGCCTCACGAATCCTATGCTGAGCTTATTGCGTGCCACGAGTGCGATACGCTGAACCAGATTCCTGCGTTGGTGCCCGGACGTATGGCGCGCTGTCGTTGCTGTAGCGCCGTTCTGCTTCGCTACCCCAAGGGTGGCCTGGATCGTCCCATTGCTCTATATTTTACTGCGCTGCTCCTATTGCTGTTGTCGAATGCGTTTCCTTTCCTGTCGTTGGAAATCCAGGGTCGCTCGGAGGTGACCAATATTTTTGGCGCCTCCTGGGCGCTGTATGGCGCCGGTATGGGCGAACTGGCCGTGGTGGTATTTATCACCAGTATCCTGGCACCGGCATTGCTGATTAGTAGCAGCCTGTATGTCTTGCTGGGTGTGCGTTTGCACAGATCATTGCCCGCCATACGTACCCTTCTGTCCTGGATCAGTCAGCTCGAGCCCTGGGTGATGCTGGATGTGTTTATCCTGGGTGTGTTGGTGGCCTTTGTGAAGTTGGGTAGTATGGCAACCATGCATATCGGTATCTCGCTGGTTGCTTTTATCGGTCTGATCCCGGTGACCGCAGCCGCGCAGGCGGCGTTTGAACCGCATCTGCTGTGGCAGCAGATCGGATTGCGCAGGGGCAATAAACAGCATGCGGGCTAGAGATGTGGGTTTGGCAAGCTGTCATACCTGCGGCTTGCTGCTGCACCTTCCCAGCGCCGCACATACCCACTGCCCGCGTTGCGGGGCGGATATGCATTACCGCAAGCCCAACAGTATTAGCACGACTTGGGCGTTTCTGTTGGCCGCCATAATCGCCTACCTGCCGGCCAACCTGTATCCGGTCATGACCGTGGTTTCCCTGGGCCAAAGTCAGTCCGATACCATCATGAGCGGGGTGATCTACCTGCTTGTGCACGGGGACTGGCCGCTGGCGTTGATTGTTTTCGTGGCCAGTGTCCTGGTGCCGCTACTGAAGATGCTTTCCCTTGTGTATCTTCTGATCACCGTGCAGCGAAAGTCACATCTACGCAGTCGGCAGCGTACCCGACTCTACCGGATTGTCGAACTGGTAGGACGCTGGTCGATGGTGGATATCTTTGTCGTGGCGTTGCTGGTGGCCCTGGTAAATGTAGGCAATGTCGCGACCATTGAGCCCGGGGCTGGTGGGATCGCGTTTGCCGCCGTGGTGATACTCACCATGTTTGCGGCCACCAGTTTCGACCCCCGGCTGATCTGGGATAATTAGAAATTCGACCAATATATAAGGAAAAATGGTGACCTCAAAGCAATCGCCTGATCTTGAAGATGTACCTGATGCCATCGTCGATGAGGAAAACAAAGGATTTCCAGTGGTGTGGTTATTACCGCTGGTCGCGCTGCTGGTGGGCGGATGGTTGTTTTACAAAACCATGTCTGAGAGAGGCTCCGAGATCACGATCCATTTCGAGACTGCCGAGGGTATTGAAGAGGGCAATACTAAAATCAAGTTTCGCAATGTAACGATCGGCAAGGTCGACAAAGTAGAGATTTCAGATGATTTGAAATCAGTGGCATTGACGGCAACGGTGAAGGGCGGCGCGGATCCGTATCTGACCGATGCCAGTCGCTTCTGGGTGGTGAAACCACGTATTGGTGCGCAGGGCGTGACCGGCTTGGGCACCTTGCTCAGTGGCGCTTATATCGCCTTTGAGCCTAATGCAGGCGGTAAGGAGCAAACGATATTTGTCGGCCTGGAAAAGCCACCGATCGTGAGTCAGGATAAGGAAGGGACCCGGTATAGATTGACTGCAGAGAACCTGGGATCACTGTATGTGGGGGCACCGGTCTATTTCCGTCAATTCAGTATCGGGGAAGTGACCGATTACACCTTGGTGCCCGATTACAGTCATGTGGATGTGGGTATCTTTGTTGAGGCACCGTACGATAAACATGTGCGTAAACAGACTCGTTTCTGGAACGTCGGCGGCGTCAGCATGTCCATGGATGCGTCAGGCGTCAAAGTGGAGATGGAGTCTCTGGTGGCCTTACTCAGTGGTGGTATAGCCTTTGAGACGCTTCCGGGAATAGCCGATAAGCCAATGGCCGAGGAGGGGGCCGTTTTCAGGCTCTACCAGAGTCGTGCAGAGAGCCTGAAACAGCCGATTACCGAGGTGATCACTTATACGCTGAAATTCACCGGTACGGTGCGTGGACTCAGTATTGGGGCGCCGGTGGAGTATCGCGGGATTCGGGTCGGCACGGTGAAAAACATTACGGCCGGCGAAGATCCAGTGTATGAGCGGATTATCAGCCCGGTAGTGATCATCGATATCGAGCCTGAACGGATCATAGGGTTTCGTGATGTGGAAGACAGTGAAGCGAGGAGCAGGCTTTTATTCGAGGAATTAGAAAACCGTCCACAGCAACGGATAGAATTACTGGTCGAGAAGGGGCTGCGTGCTCGCTTGGAGACGGGGAGCCTGGTGACCGGCCAGCTGTTCGTGAATCTCGATATTTTTCCCGATGCGCAACCCGCGACGGTGATTATGGGCGGGCGGTATCCGCAGCTCCCCACCTTGCCGACTTCATTGCAAAGCATCATTGCCAGGGTTGACAACGTGCTTAAAACGATAGAACAAACCGATATTCCGGGAACGCTGGAAAACTTCAATGTGCTAATGCTTTCGACCAACAGCCTGGTGTCCACGCTTGAGCGGAATGCGCCGGGCCTGTTCAAAGATGTGGATGAAACACTGCAGGTTGTCGATAGTACCTTGTCAACATTTGAGGCAAGCGCTTCGGCGGATGGAGAGATTAGTAATCAGCTTCAGAATACGATGAAAGAAATCGCTGCA
>JAAEPA010000023.1 GCA_024222475.1 Gammaproteobacteria bacterium
CTGGGTACCGGCGCTGAGGCCGCCCGCACCGCGTTCGAGTACGACCCCGTAGGCCAACTCACCCGCCTGACCCTGCCGACGGGGGCCACCATCGATTATCGTTATGACGCCGCCCAGCGCCTGATCCAGATCAGCGACCGTCTCGGCAACCGCATCGAATATACCCTGGATGCCCTGGGTCATCGCCAAGCCGAGACGGTCTATGATACTGGCGGTACCCTGCGCCGCTCCCGCGCCTGGGTCTACGACCGGCTGGGGCGCCTGATCCAGGCCCTGGGTGCGACGGCGCCGGGCACCGACTACGATTACGATGCCAACGGCAATCAGACCTCGATCACCGATGCCTTGGGTGGGGTCACCACCCAGGCCTTCGATGCCCTGGACCGGTTGATCCAGGTGACCGATCCACTCGGCGGGATCACCCACTACGACTACGATGCCCAGGATCGATTAGTCTCGGTCACCGACCCGCGCGGGCTGAGCACCACCTACCGCTATGACGGGTTGGGCAATCGTCTTGAGCAAATAAGCCCCGACACCGGCCTGAGCACCTATACTTACGATGCTGCCGGCAATCGCCTGACCCAGACCGATGCCCGCGGCATCACCACCGGCTATCGCTACGATGCCCTGAACCGGCTCACCGCCGTGCACTACCCCGATCCGGCATTGGACGTCGCCTATGACTATGACCAAGGCCCCCATGGCATCGGGCGGTTGAGTGCGATGCACGATGCCAGTGGCGCCACCACGTATACCTATGATGCCCGTGGCAATCTCATCCAAGCGCTCAATCGCATTCAGGGGACCGCCTATACCACCCAATACCGCTATGATCTAGCTGATCAACTGATTCAGATCCATTATCCCTCGGGACGCCGCCTAGACTATGCCCGTAACCGGGCCGGACAGATCCATACCGTGAGCACCACCACCCATCAACGCAGCGAGACCCTGGCCGATGCGATCGACTATACGCCCTTGGGCGGGCTCGTCGCACTGCACTATGGCAACGGGCTCAACACCGCCTACCGCTATGACCTCGACGGACGGCTCAGCACCCTCACCATCGCGCCGATCCGCGCCCATGAATACGACTACGATCCGGCGGGCAATCTTACCGCGATCACCGACACCCTGGACCCGGCACGAAATCAATCCTTCGGCTACGATGCCTTGGAACGGCTGATCACTGAGATCGGCCCCTATGGCCGGCGCGACTACCGCTACGATGCACTGGGCAATCGCACCCAGAGGATCAAACAGATCCAACGCCTGGACCCACAAGGCAAGCCCATCACCCGCACCCAAGACTATACTTATGATGACCAGACCCATCGGCTGGTAGGCATCAACCGCAACGCGCTGCGCTACGATGCTACGGGAAATCTGCGCTCAGACCGCGACGCCCGACGCGTGTTCGATTATAACGACGCCGGCCGCCTGAGCAACGTTACCCGGCGCGGCACACCCAAGGCCAGCTACCGCTACGATGGCCAGGGGCGGCGCGTTATCAAGATCAAGCGCACGCCTAAGGGCCGGCAACATACCCACTTTCACTACGCTCCGGATGGTCGGCTACTCGCCGAGACCGTCTATAATCCTCGGGACCTCAAGAAAAGCGTACGGGAATACCTGTGGTTGGACAACACCCCCCTGGCGCAGATCCGCACCCGCTATCGCAACAACGGCGCGATCAACGATGTGCAAAAGCTCTTTCTGCATCCCGATCACCTCAATACCCCGCGCCTGGCCACGGACGACAAGCAGCAGCTGGTCTGGCGTTGGGCCAGCGATGCCTTTGGTCAAGGGGGTGTGGACAGGGATCCGGATCGAGATGGGCGTAAGGTCAATGTTAGACTGCGCTTCCCGGGCCAGTATAAGGATACCGAGAGTGGACTGCATTACAACTACTTTCGGGATTATGATCCGAGTACCGGGCGGTATATCGAGAGTGATCCGATTGGGTTGGGTGGGGGGATGAATACTTATGGGTATGTTGAGAATAATCCCTTAGCCTTCACCGACCCTCTAGGGCTAACAAAGTTTTCGATTGGCGGAAATGCCTCGTTTCAACATACAGCTGCTGGTACGTCAGTATCCGGTTCAGCGGGGATTGATAGCACAGGAAACGTATGTTTTGAGTTTCAGGTATGCGGTCGGGTAGGCCCTGGTATATCAGCGGGAGCTGGTTTCGAAGGCACAATCGCCGAAGGTGATTTTTGTGAGGGGAATTCTGTTAGTGGCGGATTTTTTGGGGAAGGCGGTGTTGGACCATTCGGTGGAGGTGGTTTGGCCGTTGGAGCAGATGGTCTCTCTAGCACATTCTCCGCAAAAGGGGGGATTGGTGGAGGTGCTGCTGGTGGTTCCCAAGTCTGTATCACGCGTACCGCCTGTCCATTCAGATGAATAGTTGATAAATATTTTTTCTAAATACAGACTATCTCTATGACTCGATCTTCTAAAGTACTCTTAATAATTGGCATCGTAATCGCAATTATCGGTATGGCTATCTCGGCAGGTGCTAAATTTCCTCAAGTTGGCTTAAAGGTTTTCGTAATTGGATTCGGCTTATTTGTTGCCGGTATTTTACACAGCCACTTAGTAGGCTGGTGGCGAGATAGTGGCGCTAGGAAACATCTATCTTTGAGTATTGCTTTGGCAGGTTTTGGATTTATTGTATTGGTTCAAACCGTTGCGGTTTTTCGCGCGATTCCTGATGGCATTGTGTCAGGTGTTACGGTACTTGGTAGTATATTTATGCTCGTGGGAATCGGTCTGCATACCACATCCCTTAAGTAGCTAATCATCCACATGTGGTAAACGGTGGGAGAAACGGTGACACATTGCTATTTACCTGCTTAACCATTTGCATTACCACCACCCTGCTTTTTCGGTCGACCACGACGGACTGGTCGCAAGCGACGTTTTAGTTCCTTCTCCAAAGAAGCGAGCGTTTCGTCGCTCACCAACGGACGACCTACTGTCTGGCCCTTCGTTAGCGCAAGTTCCAATACCGGGTCAACATTGCTTTCCGCAGAATTGCGAAACACCGTCAATACGGTTGAGTAATGGTTTGACGTTTACGAGTTCATCGTCACTGCCGGGCAAGTGCGCTCGGGTGCTCGACCAGCGGCGACTGCGGCGAGCTTGGCTTTAACCGGGTGCATGGCCACGTATCGAAACGACGCCATCAGATGCGCTTCATCCATCGGGAGCAATAGGTGATTCTAGTGCAATTGGACCTGCTGGTAGGGTTGGAGGTGGGGTTGGTTTGGCTTTTCAAAGTTGGACATACATGTTCTGCACAGCTTCGTGTTCACGCTATCCTTGCGCTATGGAAAATTAATATGCAACAAACAAGAGTCAAGAAAAGTTTTGCTTTTCTAGCGGTAGGATTTCTAGTATTAGCCGCATTTTTCTTCTTTGATCAGTTGTATAAGCAAGCGCTACTGAA
>JAAEPA010000024.1 GCA_024222475.1 Gammaproteobacteria bacterium
AGGCATCATTTACTCCTTACCCGTGACTTGTAATAACGGTGCTTATACAGTCGTCAAAGACCTCGAAATCAATGATTTCAGTCGGGAAAAAATGCGCTTAACCGATCAGGAACTGCGCGAGGAACGAGACGCCATCAAGGACCTGCTCTGAGATCCGATCCCTGCTAGGAGCCTGTCCGAGAATAGAGAACCTACTGCGGAAGTAGCCATTTTGGCCAGATTTCCCGATTAAATTTGTTAATCATGCCCAATATTCGCCTTATTTAATCGAAATATCTAGCCCAAAATGGCTTTCCCTCGCTAGGAGCCTATCGAACTTAGGTGATTGTAGCGAGGGAAAGACGGTTTGAGACAGATATTTCGATCCTTTGAGGCGAATAGCCGTAGCGTGTAACGAAAAGGATCGGGAAATCTGTGCAAATCCGGCTTTTCCGCAGTAGATCACTCCTTAAGTCCGACAGGCTCCTAGGACCCTTATTCTCGGACAGGTCCCAAGAAATGGAAAAGGACCACGCTCAAGCTGTGGTTCTTTAAACACCAATCAATCTGCTTTACTCATACGCAAGCAGACAAATCGCCTTGACATGATGGGGTACTAACCAGCATGTTCTGCCCGCTCCGATCCAATGGCATTTTCTTACCCAGCACAACACCAGCGGTTATGCTTTCAAATGTGGTAATCGTTCACGACATACACAGAATTACAGTCATGCCGGAATAACGGTACCTATGATCGGTTACCAGACGCTTAAAGTCTTGCCTCGTACTCACCCGCGAAGTTTTCAAGCAACGTTTTCTCGGCACTAAAAGTCCTAGGGCGGGCTCAGATGGAACCCATTCAGACGATTACTTCGATTATCTTTCTAATAACCATCGCTCTGATCATTTTTCGTTGGATCGACAGTGTTGTTGCCGCCATGCTCGGAGTCGTCGTAATGATAATGGCCGGCAGTATAACGGAAGTACAGGCTTTCCAGCTCGTAGATTGGAATGTCATTATAATCCTGGTCAGTATATGGTTGATTGCAGGTTATTTCGGAAAAACTGGAATTCCTGAGTATCTCGGAGAATTCACTCTACGATTGTCTAAGGGCAATATTGCTTTATTCGTTACCTTGATAGGAGGACTGTCGGGTTTCGTCTCCATGTTCATCGATAATGTCGTAGTGGTGCTCATGTTGGCCCCCGTGATCTTTCATATCAGGACGCTACATGATTTCGAAGCAACCGGCGCCATTCTTTTTGTCGGCCTATGTTCGAACTTCATGGGCACCGCCCTGCTTCTGGGAGACCTTCCCCCGCAGATGCTGCACAGTGTGTCAGGTGTCGAATTCATCGGCTTTCTCTGGCATTCTGGAAGACCATCATCTTTTCCGATATTGACCCTTACCTACCTAGTGGTCGTCGTCTTTTTCTATTTCAAATTTCGCCACACGTATTCGTTAAGCAATTCTATTGATCTAAGTCTACGCACTGAGACCCAAGACACCGAACCCTTTATTAAAAAACAAGCGCTTTGCCGTGGTCGTGTGTGTGGTTTTTCTGCTGACCATACTCGCGATGTCGCTGCGACAGTACTTGGAGGTCAAGCTCGGTTACATCGCCTTTACCGGAGCCTTGCTACTGGTACTTATTCTTGAGGTCTTTGGCAGGAGCTGGCGATTGGATCCGCCGGACCTGGAAGGTATGCTGGCTGAGCTGGATTGGAAAGCCATCGGTATTTACGTTGCGCTCTTTATTCTGGTGGGGGGACTCGAACATACCCATATGCTTGAATATATCGCCAATTGGCTCACCCCCTATATTGAACAGAGCCTGCTACTGGGAATCAGCATACTCTATTGGGTAACGGCACCCATCGTCGGTCTTGTGGAGCATGACGCCTATATCCTCACCTTACTCTATGTCATTCGTGAATTGAGTGAAAATAACGGCGCCAATCCATGGCCCCTTTACTGGGCCCTGGTATGGGCCGGCACCCTTGGGAGCAACCTAACGATTGCGGGCGCACCCGCCTTGTATGTAGCCTTGAGCATGGGAGAGAAAGAGGATGGCAAGAAGTGGTCACTCGGGGAGTTTCTGAATTACAGTGTGCCTTATGTTCTTATCTCGCTAATCATCTGTTACCTTCTGATGGTGATCATCTGGGTCTTGCCCTTCATGTGATTGAGACTTCAATATGATACGTTAAGCTTAGCCGCCTGTTGGACTTAGGAATGCGAACGACACACTTCCCTAACTAGGGCCGAATGATCGTTCGTATTCAAGGCGCGACAACAGGCGCATAGACTTAGGCTATGTAACTGTCATCGCAACGCTGAAGACAAACGATCAGGCAAGTCAGATAGGGATGTGTGTAGGTAGCATTCCTTAGGTGATCATAGTGTAAGAGGAATCCATCCATGCATATATATAAGCACATCCTGGTACCCATCGACTTTTCAGAAATCAGTGAAATGGCCGCAGGACAGGCGATTGAGATCATCAAATGCTACCAAGCGCGAGTGACCCTGCTGCATGTCGTAGAGCGTTTCCCTGAACATCTCCCGCATTACCACAGTCCCATGAGCAGATGGAACCCAAGGACTTCTTGATCGATCGAGCCGAAAAAAATTGACTGATTTGTCCGCACGACTAGGCATTAAAGACGCCGGTAACGAGGTCATACTGAGTCACCATTCCGCCAAGACAGAAATCGTGAGATTTGTCGAGGGTCATAACATCGACCTGATTATCCTTGGAGCACGCGGCCACCATGTCCTGGCGGATCTGCTGGGCGGTTCAACGGCCACCGGTGTGGTCCGGGTCGCGCCTTGTGATGTTTTTACCGTGCGAAGGGTAGGATAGTGCATTAATGGACGCTGATGGGAAAGGACAGGCCGTTCGGGTTACATCCTATCAAAACTCCTTATCAAACAGGCACTAGAACCCGCCGCCGGGCTCTTTCACCACCAATCTGCCATTGAGGGCTGGGTCGTCTAACCGCTGCAGTATGCTGCTTAGCCAGCGGCTCAAGATGCCCACAAAATTACAGTCAAATTACAATTCAAATCACAGTGACACTTTACCATTTACACTATCTAGCGCCCAAGACAAACGGGTAAACAGTAAAGCGTCACCGTAATTGCGTATACGGACCCGTATGTACGGCGCGGTGGGAGGGAAGCTACTTGAGTGGCTCCCTATCCCGATTAGGGTCTTCACTCCAACTGAGATCAAGTTGCCTATGATGGGCCACACAATCGCGAAGATACAAATTTATGAGACTTTGATAGGGAATATTGGTGTCTTTGGCCATATTTTTAAAATAATCAATCACATCTTCACCCATTCGAATAGTGACCGATTTTTTCAATTTCGAGGCATAAGGGTTTTTGCGGGACTTCATTTTTGAGAAATCGTATTCGGCTTTCATGACGCACCTCGCGGATAAAACGAATGTTCTTTCTTCGTGGCTTTCCTAGCCGAAATAATTCGAATGGTTTCACCAGAATTTCGCTCACAATGGCAGACAATCAGTACACGACTTTGATTGCTAATGCCCAGCATCACGAAGCGATCTTCACTCGAGGAGTGATCTTCGTCGTAGAACTGGACGGCATATTCATCGAAAAACACCGATTTCGCTTCTTCAAAGGAAATTCCGTGCTTGCTCAGGTTTGCCATGCTTTTGGCTTCGTGCCATTCAAACGAAATCATACATACAGTGTATGTACTAAAGCCGGTATGTCAACCTTTTTGCCCTAACGCCAAATTCACCAGCAGTAAAAAGTTAAGCGAGGAACGAGCAGTACTTTTTACTGCTGGTGGAATTACTTGTGTGTGCCCGGCATGGGCATGATTTTATGGGGTGCAAGTCCCCTGTACATGTTCCAGGAAGGTGACCAAGAGTCAACTTTAAAAAGTACTAGCCGAAGGCAAGGGCGTGAGGGCGACCGAGCGTCCGAAAGAAGCCGGAGTGCAAACCTGTGAGCTGACGGACAGAAATCGCATATCAGGCCGAACCCCTGGGTGAGTGAGCACAACATCACGAAACCCTCCTGGAGAAAATGGGGGATGGTAAATGGAAATCATAGTGACACTTTACCATTTACACTATTTAGCGCCCAGAACAAATGGGTAAATAGTAAAGTGTCCCCGTTATTCCACATTCGTGAACAGGTCTGGTTTAAGTTTTTGTTAGGCAATAATGTTAGAAACGACCTATTCCACCAAATAATCCACCTATAACTAAAGAAAAGATTGCTCCAATAATCGCTAAGATAATAAAGGCGGGAATAGAGGCAATTGCTGCCTTTACCATAAAAACCACCATTGACAAAAATGGCATTTTTACATCTACAATTATGGCCTGGTTTACTTCGTAATTATCCATTCTATTCACCTTTTTCATTAGATTGATTTACTGTTGCCGCATCAAATTTAAGGGCCAAAACCCTTTAATTCTTAACAACGCCTCATTCCCGTCCCGCCCTACGCTTCTTCAGCGATTTGATCCGCCCATAGAGACGTTTGTCCTGTGGAGCGAGTTCCTCATACTTCCCTATCAGCTCATCTACCCGCTTACAGTGTTGTGCTGCAGACTCCAATGCGGAGAGGTACTTATAATTTCCGCTATTATCCGGCAGGCCGATCAGGAATAGATGCAAAGCCAGATCGTAGGCCTGAAACCGGTGGCAAACCCAGGCCATCGAGGCGGCCTGCTGGGTTTGCCAGCGGCTGGAGTGATGATGGATGAAGAGTCTGGCCTGGACGCCTTGCCCGGTTTCCAGCAAGCGTTGCACATAGACTGGAAGCATTCCCTCGGGGATCGGTTCGTCAAACTCCAGCAATGAATCGACCTCGCTCATTAACGTCTGCGGCCCCAAAGAGACGGCCCGCAAGCGCTGGCGTTGTGCCTGGGCAAAGGCATCGTCAGGCGATAGGGACAGAAAGTCTTCTACGTATTTCAAGGCGCGCCCGGGTTGCTGCGAGCGCTCGTAAAGCCAGGCCAGATCCATGTTTACCCAAGGGTGTTCCGACAGCAGGTCCACCAGCAAGGCCTCGGCCTGACTGAATTGACCCAGCTGGGTATACGTCTTACCTAACCATTGACGGGTCAACCAATGTGAATGAATATGCTCGGATTCTTGGAATTGAATCAGCGCCTGACGATAGTCCTTGTCGTGGTAATACACCCGAGCCGCTAGATAATGCAGCCGCGCCGAGTTAGGGAACATCTCAAGTAATTGAGCCACCATGGGGGCCGCCTGGGTCCATAGTCCGGCGGCGATAAGATATTCCAGCTCCAGCCCCCGTGTGTGCACCGACAGCGGTTCTTCTTCCTTGAGCCGCCCGACGATATCAGCGGCCTGAGGCAGATCCCCTTGGCGCAGGGTGTGTTTTAGGTTGGTCCGCAGGGCCTTGATATAAGCCGTTTTATTTCGAGTCACCGAGGTGATCTAGGGTTTGTTAGGCGTGTTCTTTTCGGTTTATCAGATGTAACCGTCCAGTTCCCCCCGTCTTTTTGAACCCTCACCCTAACCCTCTCCCCGAGGGAGAGGGGATTTGAGGAGGGGAACTCAACGCCT
>JAAEPA010000025.1 GCA_024222475.1 Gammaproteobacteria bacterium
CCAAAGAGATAAGCCTGAACAATTTACTCGTATTCTGATCGGTTCTGCCGAGTCGGTAATATGGACAGCAAAGGTATATTATGATTCAACCGCGAGGATGATGCTCTTGGTGAAGGTCTTTGAGCCGGGCACGCGCGACATGAGTATATATCTGGGTAGTGGAAAGATCACTATGCCCCAGCAACATCTGAACGACACGCAGATCCGCGCCATGGTTCAGTAGATGAGTGGCGAAGGCATGACGTAAGGTATGCGGTGAGAGCTCCTTGGATATGTCTGCGCTGCGAGCATATCGTTTGATCATATACCAAAAGGCCTGGCGGGTCATCGCTGTCCCGCGGTTGGTGACGAACAGCTTGTCGCTGCCGGGACGCTTTTTTAACAACGCCGACCGAGCCTCTCTAAGATACCGCGCCAACCAATGCTGGGCCTGTTCACCCACCGGCACCATTCTCTCCTTACCGCCCTTACCCCAGACCCGCAACACACCCTGTTGTAGATTGATCTGATCAAGTTTCACGTTGATCAGCTCCGACACCCGCAAACCACAGGCATAGAGCAATTCGAGCATGGTACGATCACGCAGCCCTAAACAGGTATCGATCAGCGGTGCCGCAAGCAATCTCTCGACATCTTTCTCACTCAGGGTCTTAGGCAAAGGTCTTCCCAGCTTAGGTGTTTCAAGCAGGGCGCTGGGATCCTTAGTAATACTCCCTTCCCCGACATGATGACGATAAAAGCGCTTTAGGGTAGAAAGTAGCCGGGCTGTCGATCGTGCCGATACCCCCGCCTCAAAACGGGAACTCAGATACCCCTGTAAATCATCCCGTTCCACCGCCAGCAGATCCGCATGTCCCTGACCTTGCAACCATTGCAACAACCCCCGAAGATCAGAACGATAGGCGCTAAGCGTATTCTCACTCAGGCCATACTCCATCCACAGTCGGTCAAGAAAGGTGTCTATGAGAGCATACTGTCGAACTTGAACGGCATTATCTTGGCTCAAGACACTAGCCCGGATATATCATGAATTTGCGCGATGATCGCGTAGAGGTTTGTTTTCACAAGGGATTTTTAGAAGGAGCGGCGTATCCACGATTACGGCCGACTGAGCAACAATCTTGTGGAAACAAGGATCAAGCGAGGGTGTGTGTAATTTATGAAACATCCGGGGTAGATCCCTGTTATTCTGGTTTAGGACCGAGAGAGGCGTAAAGTCACTTATGTTAGCCTTCTTGTTTGCCGGATTTTGTTAATGCACTCAACAACTCTATGGGTAGCGGAAATACGATCGTAGAATTTTGCTGGCCGGCGATGTCATTGAGCGTTTGTAGATACCGCAACTGCAGCGCCTGAGGGTTTTGGGCAATGATGTTGGCCGCCGCCAGCAGCTTATCCGAGGCTTGCAACTCACCTTCGGCATGAATAATCTTAGCGCGCCGCTCGCGTTCCGCCTCGGCCTGCTTGGCAATGGCACGCACCATGCTCTCATCCA
>JAAEPA010000026.1 GCA_024222475.1 Gammaproteobacteria bacterium
CTCCAGGGCCTGATGGCGGCGGTGAATGAGTTGGAGAGCATGGGCGATGTCATCGAGACCGATGCGGCGGCATTGTTCGATGCCGCGCAAGAGAAGGGGGTCAAGATCAGTGAGCCCACTCAGCAAGTGCTGGCCAATCTGCATGCCAAGGTTACCGAGAGTGTCGGGCATGCCCTGCACGCTGTGGTCCATGTCGATCAGCACTCGGCACAGACCGTGATCAATTCTAAGTCCGAGATCAATAAATTAGTGGTACGGGCGGATGCCTATCTGGCGCAGCGATTGACGACCGAGGATCCTGACCGACTGGGCCACTATTCGGTAGAGATCGAGATGATTGAAAAACTTAAGCGAATCTATTATTTCGCCAAACGGATGGCCAGAGGTGTGGCGCCTAAGGGACTCAAGGCGAAAGCGTTATGACACCAACAAGGTGAGTTTTTGAGAATCGATACCAGCCAGAGCAAATTTTTTTCGAATCCCTATAACGAGGGAAGGCCATAAGAAACCCCCGCCGGGGTTTCTTATGGCCAGTTTTCCAGCAATTAATAAGACTTGCTTTATCAGCCCTGCAGGCTAAATCAGGGTCCAAACCGCCATGACTGCGAAAGCAGCAAACATCCCTGACAAACCCATGCCTAGGATGCTTCCTAGAATCTGTATAGTAATCCAGACTTTGCCCTCATCACGCCATCTATGGTGGGTTAATTTTCGATATTCCGGCTGAAACAGATATTGCCAGCCTGCCAGAAAATTAATGCGGGGTCTAGAACGAGCCTTGATAAAATTTCCAACATGAGGGTGAGTCAACATATTACAGATTCCTTGGGGGTTTTAATAATATCCTATACTTCACTATTGATCACTTCCAATGGCGCTTCTAGGAGTTCAACATTAGGTCCAATTATAACCACCAAGCTTGATTTTTATATTACTATTTTATTAATTATTAATTAAATTTCGGCGTAATGAGACATTTCTTCGATATTAATACAAGCCCGAAAGAGCGTGTGTAACTTATGAAACATCCGGGTTAATTGGCCTATTGCGCAAAAATCCTCCGATGCACCAAAATATTGCATTGTCTGCTAAAATTAACCTTATCTAAAATAAGGAATGCGCATTCCTAAGTCTATCTACCCCCAAAGCCGAGATCAAATCAATGCAAGAAAAACCGGATTATTATTATAATCAGTCTGCCGTCATACCCTACCGAGGTGACTCTAGCCCATATGAGATTTTGATGATTACTTCCAGGAAGAAGAAACGTTGGGTTATACCCAAGGGGATTATTGAACCTAACCTTTCAGCACCGGATTCGGCAGCTAAAGAGGCAGTAGAAGAGGCTGGCCTTGAGGGTTTCGTTTCCGACCAATCGATTGGGAGCTACCAATATGAAAAATGGGGAGGAACCTGCAAGGTACAAGTCTACACAATGCAAGTACATAAGTTACTGGATGAGTGGCTGGAAAGTAATCGCGACCGAGAGTGGGTCAATCTGGAGACTGCGGTAAGTCGGGTAAACGAGAACCAATTGAAGGAGATTTTACGGAAACTACCGGCCTTTCTAAATGCGAACCAAGCGGACTAAAATCGTACTCCGCCTGGAATTGGCTTCAGGTGACTGCACACAACACCCCTCACAGCCGACTGTACTGCTTGATTATCGCGGTCGCTCACCAGGGAAAGAAGGAATTCATAATATTCATCGGCCGCCCCATCTTGCCCATTTCATGAGTCATGTAGCCGGTATTGCGAGTCATCGAAGAGGTGTTTGCCGTCATAGTCCCCATGCTTGTCGCCATGGTGTGAATGGCCTTATTCATCTCCGACATATTGACCAGTATAGGTTCTAAGGTGTTCATCTTGCTTGACATCATACCAACTTCAGTGGCCATATGATCGATATTGACACCCATCTTTTCCATTTCATCACTCATGAGTCGAACGCTCACCGACATCTGTTCCATGTGTGGACTCATTCGTGGATCCATACTCCTAGCCAGGACATGCATATCCTGGGTCAAACTGTAAATCAGGAAAAACCCATATCCCGCTAACAGGATGAAGGCAAACAATGTAGGATAGACGACCAGTTCCCATCGGCGCGCACTAACCTCGAAACTTCGGGCAAAACGCTCCAGCGAAGTAGTGGCCGCGCTCGATATGCCCGATCCGGCATCACCCGATATATTCCCGGATGTTCCACCCTTACTTACATCCATATTGGCAACCATCTGCGACCATCCAAGCTTCCAAAACACCCTCTAATTCTAGCATAAATTGCGTCCCGATGGTCTGGCATAGCTCACAGTCGGTAGAAATAGTAATCAGGGAGTGATGGCGTGAAACCACCATGGGCAAAGCAGTTACAGAACGCATAGCCCCATCGTCCATGGTGGAGCCTCAGTCAAAATGGCGGCAGCAAGAGGGGGTCGGTGCGTCAGGCGAGGGAACCGGCTTTGCAGCGGGTGCCCATGAAAGTACCCCAGGTTCCGAGATCTAGAACTCCCCTGTGGCGGCACCTTCCATAATCTCTCGCATGATGCTTCTGACTTTGATCGCCTCTCGCTTTAGATCAGGGGGTAATTCCTTCGCTCCATGAATCAGAAAATCCATATTCATGGAATATAGCCACACCTTGCCGTCCTCATCCTCTACGATGCTGATTACGCAGGGCATGAAGGCCGAATAGGCGTTGTTGTAGGCCAACATCTTCATGCCCACCTTCACATCGCAAAATTGCATAAATGACACATGGCGAAAATCCTGACCCGTGACCGCTTTTACCTGTTTATAGAAGGGAGAGTCATTAACAAACAGGAAGTTTCTCGCCACCGCGAGGCTCTTCAGCGACTCCTTGACCTCCTCGGCTTCTATCCCCTCTTCTACCGGTACAGCCCATACAAAGGCATCCGCAAGATCCTGTGTTTTTAGTAATTTCCCTACAAACTCCGTATACAAACCGAACGCATCGGGATCGAAATTCTTGGTCGCAGACCAGATATTGTAAAAAAGGGCCAATCCGGCGACGATCGTCACCAACCCAATAAAGGTCAGTATGCTTTTTAGTATTCTCATTCTGTTCTCCACCTTAAGTTAGCGGGTGATACTCCCCTTACCCCAGCGCTTGGGCGATGAGGGTGCTGCGATATTCACATATTTTGTTGCAAATTTCCAATCATGCGGGATTTAGGGAGTAGAGGCATAAGGAGAAATGGGTGGCTTTTAGCCCGGCCCCCCCCGCATCCGACAACTTCCTGTCAGAGCTTAGGAGCAAATCCCCGCGTGAAGCGCGGGTGCTCCTGAACGCGTCTGGCCGCGTTCAGGAGCGCCCTGCGGTCATGGAGAAAACTTGCTAGTAGACTACGGATTTGTGGGTTTGCGATGATCCACTGTCGTCCACGTCGGCCGGTTCGCCCTTTTCAGACACATCGGAGATGACCCCACCCGCTGTGTCTTTATCCGCATCGGCTGCTGATTCTTTGATCATGCCGGCGGCACTGAGCTCGGCATCGACATCCCGAGAGGCCTGTTGCGCCTGGACGGTTTTCCAACGCTCCCAGTCTTCCAACATACGCCGTTCAATATACTTGGGTTTTTCCAGAAAAATCAAGTGCCCCAAGGGCTCGGCCTGTTGCCACAACTCCTGTTGACGTCGGTCGATCAGCTTGAGCAACTCTCTGACCTCGTGGTAGGTACCATAGCGTTCGGGATGTTTGAGAAACAGAACACGCAGTGCCGCCACATCGTTATGTTCTCCCAGAATATCGGCTATCCTCTTCACCGAGGCATTATACCTGCTCATCCATTTGGGACGGACCTTTGCCAGCAGGCGTCCATGATACCAGTGATATTTCACTGCCTTGCGCAGTTCATGGATATTCTCGGGGGATGGTGCATCATTGAGAATTCGAGTAAACAACCGGCGTCGCTGACATCCATGGACAGCTTATCCAGGGTCCTCAGGGTCTGTTCCTTCCAGTGCACGTCGTCAAGCTGGGGAACATCCTGGGCAAAGGTGTCCAGGCGTTGATACGCCAGCGAGCGGGCCTCATGCTGCATATCGGGGGAAGAGGCCAGCAGCTTTTTGAACTGACTCCGGTCGATCTTGTATACCTTGACCGGAGTCAGGGCCCTGGCGGTGGCGGCCCGCCGCTTGTGAGTGGCCAGGATTGACAACACGCCAAAGGGATCGCCCTCACCCAAACGTTTAATCGAGAGCTTCTCGTCCCCTTCGCCGGTTACCGTGCCTTTCGGAGCGGCCTCATCTCCCACTTCGACCGAGCCGTTACCGGTCTCGCCCTTGTGGACAAGCTCTACTTCTCCCTGGTAGATAAAATACAAGGAATCTCCCAACTCGCCTTGCTCGAAGATTACCTCCCCCCTCAGGAATCTTCTCCATGCGCACATGGCGCAACATCAGGGCAATCTCCGCGGGTGGCAAGTTGCGCAACAGGCGAATCTTGCTCAAACGGGTGATCATCCGCCGCGCAGTGAGCAACTTGTGATGTTCGAAATAATTCTTTGAATTGGATATGTTGCGCAGAAAGGCGCCGCGATTATTCAGCAATTGATTGAGCACGTCGAACAGCAGCCCGCCCGCAATCGCTCCCACCGCCGTAGCGAAAACCACCCCGGCACCTTCGGTGTGGCTCTTATGCAGGGCATAACCAAACAGCTCGATGGTCAGCGCAAACAGCAAGGCCCCGGCGCCAAACGCCATCAATATCGAGGTAGGCAACTTCCCCGGCCTTAGATGTACACCGGCCCCCGCACCCAAGGGCAGTGAGACCGCGCTGACAATCCCCCAAAAAAACGCGATCGTACCTATGCTCCAGCCCAGTTCAACCAAACTCATTCTCTTCCCTTCCTCTACCGTGAATGAAATGTTCCTGGTGCGATACGGCACACCCGGTAAACATATCACCAAATACCGGCTTATTTGATTATTATGATTTCTATCTAGATCCTGCAGTAATCCCAGGAAATAATACCGTCGTTATAATTATTTACCGTGAATTTACGGCCCTGATGAAAGGTAGACAGGGGTTGAAGTACCCCAGCACGGAGGATTATAAGGATATTTCTATCTAATAAATATTACATTTTTTTTACAGCGTTATGGCGCTCTTGTATACCCCGCGTTATTTCATAGCTCGCACCAATTACCATCTGATACGCACCTCTTGGATGGCCTGAGGCGTGGCCTGCTCGATGGTAAACGTTATCCTCTGGTACTCAATCACCGCCCCTACTCGCGGAATATCCCTCATCTGGTTCAATAAGAAACCGGCCAGGCTGGCATATTGCCCAACAGGTAGTGATATCTCTATCAGCTCATTGAGCTCATCGAGCTCGATGCGCGCACTTACCCGGTATTCCTGATCGCTAAGCTTGCGCACCCATTGCTTGGATCGGGCCTGAACATCATATTCATCCTGCAGTTCGTCCACCACCTCTTCCATAATGTCTTCGACGGTCACGATGCCTTCGGCACCGCCGAATTCATCCACCACTACCGAAACCATGCGCCCCTCACGACGCATATCCAGCAACAGCGTCTGAATACTCTTGGAGCCCGGCACGTAGTTTACGGATCTGATGAAGGTCTC
>JAAEPA010000027.1 GCA_024222475.1 Gammaproteobacteria bacterium
CTCATCACGCTCATGCCGAAAAACACCAGACCCAGGCCCATGAGCATGCCACCCCATTGTTTGATCTTTTCCTGATGGGAGAAAAACAGCATGCCAAACCCCACCGCGATCATCAGCAGAGCGGCCTTGGTGACCTTGAAGGCGACGATCTGGGCGGTAATCGTGGTGCCGATGTTGGCGCCCATGATCACCCCGACCGATTGGGACACCGACATCAGCCCGGCGGTGATGAAACCCACCACCAACACCGTGGTCACCGAGGAGGACTGAATGATGGCGGTGACGAAGGCCCCGGTCATGGCGCCCAGAAAACGGTTGCTGGTCAGCTTGGCCAGGATCACCTTCATACGCTCACCGGCTACCGCCTTGAGGGCATCGGCCATCTGCTCCATGCCGTACAGAAACAGGGCCAGGCCGCCCAACAGCTTCATGGCCATCTGCCCCCATTCCATGCCCTGGCTCGCATCGGCGCCGGCCAGCACGGGGAATGAGATAAGCCCTAACATCACCCCCATGACGATCAGCAGGGGCATTCGCTCTACAGTGCTAGTATTGCTGAATTTCAAGAGCTTATTCATTATTCTCTCCTCCCAGGTATTGGTATCATTGCTTGATATGGCCTGATTTAACGATCGTGACCGGAACGGGACACAGATGCACCACTTTCTCGGCAGTAGAACCTACAAACAGCTGGGACAGTTCGCTGCGTCCCTGGCTGCCCATGACCACACATTTGGGCCGGATTTCTTCTATGACCTCCAGGATTCTAGCGACGGGGAGTCCCACGATCAGTTTGGTCCTAGCACTGCTGATGGCCAAGTTATTAGGATTTTCCCTAGCCATCTTTTGCATGAATCTATCCAGCATCTCCCGGGCCACGTCCTCCATCCTCTGCAGCCGTCGCTCCCTTTTCTCTTCATGCACATAGAATCCAGGAACGTCCACGGGATCATGCACCACATGCAGAACCACTAAAGGCGTTCCCATGAGCTCTGCCATATAGGCTGCAAATTTAATCGCTTCCCCGGAATGGGGGTAGAAATCTACAGGAACAAGAATGGCGCCCTTGGGTATTTTCTTCGCCTTATTCTCGGGTGTTTTTTTGGTCATCCTCTATACCTCCGTTTTGGAGTAAATGTGATCTTTGAATAGTGCGCTGGGAACTGATCAATCTATTTTAAACATTCAATTCGCAGTCGAAAGCGCTAGCCATAAATTTGAGGTCCCTGTTTGCGGCTTAACCACTCTATGGATATTTTTTCAGCATTCGGAAATCGTTACGACTGAACGAGCCGGAAAGGAGGTTTTTAACAATTGTTGCGGATCCGTACCCAACCCCCGCCCCCTGTAATAATTCTTTAATAATAATTAATTATTTTTTTAATAATTGCAAGCCTAACCCAGATATTTCATGAATTTGCGCGATGATCGTGGAGCGGCATATCCACGATTTCGGCCAACTGAGCAACAATCCTGTGGAAACAAGGATCAAGCGAGAGCGCGTGTAAATTATGAATTATCCGGGCTGTTATAAGCTACAGAGGAGATTTGGGGTCTAGATTTGGGGTCTAGATTTGGGGTCTAGATTTGGGGTCTAGATTTGGGGTTTAGAGCTGGAGTGCTCTATACGGATAGAGAGAGCGTGAGATGTGATCTACTGATACCCATAACGTATGGGCATGCAGAGGCGCGGATCAAAAAGACTAAAAGAAAACCAAATAGTGGGAGTAATCTGCATATCATGCTTGTAGCTTAAGTCCCTAATACTTCATTGGGCCATGAGCTAAACATGCAGCACTAATGCGCGAGGAAAAAAACAGTTGGCATGTAAAATGGGGAAATTATAGAAGAAACAGCTGCGAATCATCCAACAAAGAAACACCCGGCACTGCCGGGCTAATCTCCTCCTTGCTAACTACACTTCGACTCAGTCCTTGCTTTATCATTATAATGAACAGTCTCCCTGAGTTTTAATGTTCTTATATCCTTCCTCCCTAAACTGAGGCCCCAAGCAAGCCAGTAAATTGCATACTTAAGCTCTCTTCGCAGACCCGTAGCCAAGTATATATCAAAGTTACGATAATTTGCAATTGTTAGTCTCTTCCAATATGAAATGAGTCTGACAGGGAGGGAAATCCTGTTCATGATGGGAACCTATGGTGACCCACATGAACGACAATGACATTACGACCCTGGAACAGGTGCGCCGTTTTCTCGAAGGCGCAGACGCTATTGAAGTTATCATTGAGGATAAAGCGGCTCGCTACCGTTGGATTCAACAGACCTTGGTGCGGTTCCGATACCGGGAATTAAGCAAGTCAGACAAAGGGCTGCTGATCCGCTATTTGCGAAAGCTCAGTGGCTATTCGCGCCAGCAAATTACCCGGCTGCTCACGCAATACCGCAAGACGGGGCGGGTGCGGCGCCGAACCCGCACGGTGAGAGGTTTTGCTACCCGATACCCCCGAGCAGACATTCGTTTGTTATCGGCTCTGGATGAGTTACATGGAACCCTTAGCGGCCCGGCCACTAAGAAGCTCTGTGAGCGTGCTTACCGGGTTTTTCGACAGTCAGAATACCAACGTCTAGCCGAGATCTCAGTCTCGCATCTGTACAACCTGAGAAAGTCGTTAACCTACACACGCCAACGGGGTACCAAGGACGAAACTCGCCCGGCAAAGAACAGCATCGGTGAGCGGCGTAAACCTCGACCCGAGGGGCGCCCTGGCTATATCCGCGTCGACACGGTCCATCAAGGAGACTGGGATGGCGCCAAAGGTGTCTATCATATCAATGCCGTTGACGAGATCACCCAGTTTGAATGCCTCGCCTCGGTTGAGCGGATCAGTGAACACTATCTGATCCCGGTGCTGGAGTCCATGATCGACAGTTTCCCCTTTGCCATCAATGGGTTTCACGCTGACAACGGCTCAGAATATATCAACAAGCGGGTGGCTGAATTGCTCAACAAACTGCTCATTGAGCTCACCAAGTCCCGCGCCCGCAAGACCAATGACAATGCCCTGGTGGAGAGTAAAAACGCCTCTATCGTCCGTAAGCATTTGGACTATCACCACATCCCTCAGAAATGGGCGCCGCTGATAAACGACTTCCACCAGAACTACCTCAACCCCTATATCAACTACCATCGCCCCTGCTTCTTCCCAATCACCATCACCGATAGCAAGGGCAAACA
>JAAEPA010000028.1 GCA_024222475.1 Gammaproteobacteria bacterium
AAAGCAGCAGGCTCCATTACTTCCGGAGCAGTTTCAAGAGACTCGTCCTCAAACCCAGCCCCTGCGCCCACCGGTACGGGCGAGACACTGCCCCCCATCAGCCCGATATAATCAGGCGAGGTTTCTTCAACCTCTTCAATCATATCTTCTGTTTCAGCAGCGACCGGGGCATCGCTCAAAAAATCATCCTCACCGCCCGGATATTCTTCTAACTCATCGAAGTGCGTCAGTTCGTCTGCCCAGGCCCGTTCTTCTTCTTCAGCGCTGGTCGATATACGCGCTTGTTGAGCCGCCACCCTCGCTTCAAGCTCCCCCACTTTGGCCCTCATAAACTGCTCAAATTTTTGATTCCACTCCAGCAGCCAGGCCGCCGTGGCCGCAGAGGAGGCTTGGGCCTGATCCTGATTACCTCTTTTTAATGAAGACAACAAGCCGGCCATACGTTAACTCCCTATCAACGATTTTTCTATGTCAGATAACAACATGTACATATGATAAGCCCCGTCCGGAATACGTAAGACCGCTTCGGCCAGGCCGGTTTCTTGAGGCCGGGGGAAGCTTTCTAGTGAATTGCGGTAAGGTTCCACATTAGGAAACGTCTCCGATACGATGTCTGCCGCAGACGACTCGTGATAGAAGAACAGTTGAAACACAGAGTTGCCGAC
>JAAEPA010000029.1 GCA_024222475.1 Gammaproteobacteria bacterium
CTACTGCGGAAAAGCCGGATTTGGACAGATTTCCCGATCCTTTTCGTTACACGCTACGGCTATTCGCCTCAAACGATCGAAAAATCCGTCTCAAACCGTCTTTCCCTCGCTACGATCACCTAAGTCCGACAGACTCCTAGGTCTAAAGCAATCCAAGCTGCAACTTGACTTCATCGGTCATCCGATCCTGCGTCCAGGGAGGATCCCAGACCAATTCCACAGCAGCCTCTTTGACCCCTTCCACCTGACTGACCGTCTGTTCCACCATCGCAGGAAAGGTCTGGGCTACCGGACAACCCGGGGCCGTCAGAGTCATATCAAGGTCGACCTTCCCCTGTGCGCTAATAGCGATTTTGTAGATCAGTCCGAGATCATAGATGTTTACCGGGATTTCCGGGTCATATACGGTGCGCAGGGTGGCGATCACCTGTCCCTCAAGGGCCTTGGTATCGACCTCGTCTTGGGAATCTGACTTATTCCACCACTCGGATAGCTTCGACATGGTCCCACTCTCTACTCTGTGCATACCATCCCCTCCTGCTCTCTAAGTGCAGCGTGCATGGTATGCCACGCCAGGGTGGCACATTTAACCCTCATGGGATAGTCCTTCACTCCGGTCAGCACGGTCAGTTTCCCCAGCAGTTCAGCGGGATCACCCACCTGCTTTTCCTCAGTCAATAGATTGTGCACCTCATTAAACATCTTCTCAGCATAGTGCACGCTCTTGCCCTTGAGCGCCTCGGTCATCAATGAGGCCGAAGCGGTGGAAATCGCACAACCCGCACCCTCGAAACCGACATCCTCAATGACATCGTCCGCAACCTTGAGATGAACATGAAATTCATCGCCGCATAAGGGATTAAAACCATGGGCGGAATGATTACAGCCTTGCGGTTTCTTAGGGTAGTTTCGGGGATTTCGATTGTGATCGAGAATGACCTCCTCGTAGAGCTCGCGCAGATCGTTCATCGCCGCATTACCTCAAATACTTTTTGCATTGCCGAGATCAAGGCGTCCACTTCCCGGCGGGTGTTGTACATCCCGAAGGAAGCTCGCGCCAGGGCCGGGACCCCAAAATACTGCATAACCGGCATGGCGCACAGATGGCCGGCACGGATGGCGACCCCTTCATGGTCCATGATGGTACCGATGTCATGGGGATGCACACCCTCCATGACGAAAGACAGGATACCCGACTTGTGCCGTGCCGTGCCGATAAGGCGCACCCCGGGCAGTTCAACCACTCGTTCGGTGGCATAGTTTAGCAGGTCGTGCTCATGGGCGCCGATCTCGTCCAGACCGATCCCGGTAACATAATCCATCGCTTCACCCAGGCCGATAGCGCCGGCGATATTAGGTGTCCCCGCCTCGAATTTATAAGGCGGTTCGGCATACAAGGTCTGCTCGAAGGTCACCCGCCGGATCATTTCTCCGCCTCCCTGGTAGGGCTCCATCTCCTGTAGATGAGCCAGTTTTCCATACAGCACGCCAATACCGGTAGGCCCGTAAACCTTGTGGCCCGAGAAGGCATAAAAATCACAATCCAGATCCCGAACATCCACACCCTCCCTGGCGACGGCCTGGGCACCGTCGACGATCACCGGGACATTCTGGGCATGAGCCGCCTTGATCATCTCCTTGACCGGGATCAGTGTACCCAAGGCATTCGACAAATGGGTAATCGCCAGCAGGCAGGTACGCGGGTTGAACAGGTTTAGAAACTCTTCGTATTTCAATTCCCCGGCGTCGTTGATAGGCGCTACCCTGAGCACCGCTCCGGTTTGCTGACACACCATCTGCCAGGGCACGATATTGGAATGATGTTCCATCTCGGTGACGATGATCTCGTCACCGGCCTTGAGCCGCGGCCGGGCAAAACCCTGGGCTACCAGATTGATCGCTTCGGTGGTGCCCCTGAGGAATATGATCTCTCGCTTATCGGCGGCATTGATAAAGGTTTTGGTCTTGTCCCTGGCCCCTTCATAGGCTTGGGTGGCCCGTTCACTCAGAGTATGGACCCCCCGTTGCACATTGGCATTGGAATGTCGGTAATAATCGGCCACCGCATCGATGACTGAGCGGGGTTTCTGGGTAGTAGCCCCATTATCCAGGTAGCTCAGAGGCTTGCCGTTGATCCGCTGATCGAGTATTGGAAAATCCTTGCGAATTCGATGCACATCGAAGGCCAAGGGCGCGTTGGTAGTAGACAATGATTCGGCCCTGCTACTCATTGCGCCTCCTTTACAGAGGGCCTCTGGGGCAGTTTCTTGAGCAGGATATCTTCAACCCGGCTACGCAGTGGCGCAATTCCCATGCGCTCGACGATATCGTGCGCAAAACCATAGGTCAGCATGCCCCTGGCAAGATCTTCCTCGATACCCCGGGATCGCAGATAGAACAGCATCTGCTCATCGAGCTGGCCTACCGTCGCCCCATGGCTGCATTTCACATCGTCGGCATAGATTTCAAGCTGGGGCTTAGTATCCACTTCGGCATCGGGTGATAGCAGGAGATTTTTGTTGGACTGTACGGCATCAGTCTTCTGGGCATCCTGGTGTACATAGACCTGGCCATTGAACACCGCTCGAGAGCGCCCCGCCAGCACGCCCTTGTAGAACTCACGGCTGATGCCGTGGGGTTGGCGGTGATCGACTAAGGTATGATAATCCACATGCTGCCGGCCATTGACGATATACAAGCCATTGAGATGGCACTCGGCCCCCTCGGCATTCAGCACCGAATTGATGTCGTTGCGCACCAGCGCCCCACCGATCGATATCGAATGCGAGGTGAAACGGCTGTCCCTGGCTTGCTGTACCTGAAGGGTCGCCACATGATAGGCCTTAAGGCTTTCCTGCTGCAGCTTATAATGCTCGATGCTTGCCTGGTCCTCCAGCAGGATCTCGGTGATGGCATTGTTCAAATAGGTCGAATCCCCCAGACTGACATAGCCCTCGATGACGGTCGCCTGGCTACCCTGCCCGGCCAGCAACAGATTACGATTATGAAAGACAGTGGGCTCGCCCTGAGCCGTGGAGACATATAATAGATGGATAGGTTTATCCACCACCGCCCCGGACTGCAAGCGGATGAGTGCGCCATCGCCCATAAATGCAGTATTCAGGGCGGAGAAACCATTGGCCGCCGGATCGGCATAGCGGGCAAGAAATGATTCCAGTAGCTGCGGTGTCTCGTTTATCGTCTCAGCGATACTCGACAGGCTTACACCTTCGGGAAGCCTGCCCGGTTTAGACAACTGAGGCGTATAACGACCGTTGACAAATACCAGCCGGTGGGTATCCAGATGAGCCAGCAAGGCATCTCCCAAATCATCTTCCACCAGACCGACACATGTCTGCGCGGCCAGGCGAAAGGCATGCCTTTCAATGGGCCTGATATTGGTATATTTCCAGTCTTCATGACGGGCACCGGGAAAACCACTACGCCTAAAACTCTCGAAGGCCCGCTCCCGAACCTGCCGCAACCAGGCCACACCCTCGCCCGGTAATTGCTGCCGAGCCGCCTGGAACTGTGCCTGATAATGATCGTTTATTGGAGTTACTGCATTCATGCGCTGGCCGCCTCCTGCACCCAGGCGTAACCTTTTTCCTCCAGCTCCAATGCCAGACCCCGATCACCCGACTTTACTACTCGCCCTTCGGAGAGCACATGCACATAGTCTGGGACGATGTAATTCAGCAGCCGCTGGTAGTGGGTGACTACGATGATGGCGCGATCGGCATTGCGCAGGGTGTTCACGCCTTCCGAGACCGCTTTGAGGGCATCGATATCCAGGCCGGAATCGGTCTCGTCGAGGATGGCCAGCGCCGGTTCCAGCACTGCCATCTGAAAGATCTCGTTACGCTTTTTTTCACCCCCGGAAAACCCTTCATTGACCGCGCGCTTGAGCAGGGATTCATCCATGCCCACCAATTTCATTTTTTGCTTGGCCAGCTGCATGAAATCCATGGCATCCAACTCGGATTGGCCCTGGGCCCGGCGTGCGGCATTCAATGCGGCCTTTAGAAAATAGGTATTGTTGACCCCCGGGATCTCGACCGGATACTGAAAGGCCAGGAAAACGCCCTGCTGAGCGCGTTCCTCCGGGGCCATTTCCAGCAGATCATTGCCTCGATAGGAGACACTCCCGCCTTGAATCTCATACCCCGCGCGCCCCGCCAAGATATGGGCCAAGGTGCTCTTGCCCGAGCCGTTGGGACCCATGATGGCGTGGACCTCACCGGCGTTGACTTGCAGGTCGATGCCTTTGAGGATGGCCTTGCCATCAACGCTTACTTGTAAATTTTTTATCGTCAGCATGTTGTTAATAATCTCTAAACACTAAAGCTCTCGCCACAACCACAGGTATCCTTCACATTCGGGTTATGAAATTCAAACCCGGAGTTCAGCCCCTGGGTAATGTAATCCAGTTGAATCCCCTTGACATAGGGAAGACTTTCGGAATCCACATATATCGCCAGACCATCACTAACCGAATAGACATGATCATCGGCATGGGCCTCATCGACATAATCAACGACATAGGCATAACCGGAGCATCCGTTAGTCTTCACACCCAGGCGCAGACCAAGACCCGTGCCCCGTTTGACCAGCTGCGCCTTGACGTGCTTGATGGCCGAATCGGTCAGGGTCACGACCGCAGTTAATTCTTTTGCATTAATCATCATACATTCAACTCCGTAGTTCTTGATGTCGATCTACCATGGGGTCAACCTACGGCACCTTCAAGACTTACACTCATCAGTTTCTGAGCCTCCACCGCAAATTCCATGGGTAACTCCTTAAATACCTCTTTACAGAAGCCGTTCACGATCATGGAGATCGCGTCCTCTTCCGAGATGCCGCGTTGCAGACAGTAGAACAACTGGTCCTCACCGATCTTAGAAGTGGTCGCTTCGTGTTCGACCTGGGCACTGGGGTTCTTCACCTCCATGTAGGGAAAGGTGTGCGCACCACAGGTGTCACCCATCAGCAACGAATCGCACTGGGCATAGTTACGCGCATTCTCAGCCCCCTTCAACACCTTGACCAAACCACGATAGGCGTTCTGGCTATGACCGGCCGAGATGCCTTTAGAGATGATGGTGCTGCGGGTGTTCTTGCCGATATGGATCATTTTAGTCCCGGTATCGGCCTGCTGGTAATTATTGGTCAGGGCCACCGAGAAAAACGCCCCTACCGAGTTGTCGCCCCGTAATAGGCAGCTGGGATATTTGCAGGTAATGGCCGAGCCGGTCTCCACCTGGGTCCAGGAAATCTTGGAATTGACGCCGCGGCAGTCTCCACGTTTGGTGACCAGATTGTAGACGCCACCCTTGCCTTCCTCATCCCCCGGATACCAATTCTGTACAGTCGAGTACTTTATCTCGGCGTCGTCCATGGCGATGAGCTCCACGACAGCGGCGTGCAGCTGGTTCTCATCCCGCCTCGGCGCCGTACAACCTTCGAGATAACTCACATAGCTGCCTGCCTCGGCAATGATCAGGGTCCGTTCGAACTGACCCGTATTGGCAGCATTGATCCGAAAATAGGTGGACAATTCCATCGGGCAGCGCACACCTTTGGGGATGTAGCAAAATGAACCATCGGTAAATACCGCGGAATTCAACGCGGCAAAATAATTGTCTGTGGTTGGCACCACCGTACCGAGATGTTTTTGGATCAGATCCGGGTGCTCTCGCACCGCCTCGGAAAAAGAGCAGAAGATGATGCCTTCCTTGGCCAATTTGTCCTTGAAGGTGGTCGCCACCGAGACACTGTCGAACACGGCATCCACAGCCACGCCCGCCAGGGCCGCCCGTTCCTCCAGGGGAATACCCAGTTTTTCATAAGTCTCGAGCAATTTTGGATCTACCTCGTCTAGACTCTTCGGACCGTCTGCTTTGGACTTGGGTGCAGAATAATAGGAGATGGCCTGATAATCGATAGGCGCCAGATTGAGCTTCGCCCAGTGGGGTTCGGTCATGGTCAGCCAGTGACGGTAGGCCTTCAGGCGCCATTCCAACAGAAACTCAGGTTCATCCTTTTTTGCCGAGATAAATCGTATCGTATTTTCATCGAGACCAGGGGGCACGGTATCCGACTCCACATCGGTAAAGAATCCGTGCTCGTACTCTCGGTCTACTAATTCTTCTACCTCTTGACCGATGGATGACATACCTGCGACTCCTTATATATAGACTTGGACATAACTCGCGCCCGCCAAATACCCGAGTGTTTTAATCAGGATTAAGCATAGAATACCTGACAAAAATAGTCAATAAATAGGAAGGAGTATTCAAACAGATCGATCAGGCCACGAGTTCCAGGTTTATTCTTTATTTTGTTGGGCCAATCCTACTGTTTATCCGGGTAACGTCGAACACCCTCCCCGCTGAGTTGACCGGTGTAGATAAAGGGTTGATCAGCCGGCGCCGCATTGCTTACGTCAGACACCCCAAAGTCCTGAGTCCAATACATAGCAAAATCCGCTGTTGAGGTCTGCACTCTCGCCATACCCAGATCCTTGAATGCTGGATTCATGATGTTTTTACAATGACCGGGGCTCTCCAGCCAAGCGATCATGACCGATTCGACAGTAGAAAATCCCGCCGCGATATTTTCTCCCCAAGTCACTGCATTGTAGCCCCGGGCACTGATTCTCGTCCCTGGATCAAGACCGTCCGATCCGGTATGGTTGAAAAAATTATTTTCTGCCATATCTGCGGTATGCGCCAGAGCGGCCTGCTGTAACTTGCAATTCCAGCTTAATGGAACCGTGGCGGAATAGTCTTTACCACCACAGTGACGTGGTTTCGATCGGGCGTCATTAAGCTGCTGCAGCATATCGGTTTGCACCGAGCTTATTTGACAACCGGAATCATTACCGGCTCCACTGGCATCCGTATCATCTTGAGTCGATACGCTATCGCCCAGGGGACCACCTGCATTCGAATTCGCACTATCGTTGGAACAGGATGACGAGACCAGGCTCGAAAAAAAGAAGATGAGGCAAAGAGGGTATCTAAAACGCCAATCGTCCAATGTGCTTCCAACCTTTTTTCAAATGATGAAATCCTATGAAAAATAGGGCTAATGTCATCGGCGTTGAAGCAAAGCATTGGCAGCGGTGGGGTTAGGGGACTATATTTCTGACAGACTGGCGCGGGCTGAAAAAATATCATGCCCAAAACACTTTGGTGAAAAAAACACCTATACTTATATAGAAACTAGTTTTCTAGAAAACAGGCCCTACTTCATGTGCTAGAATCCTATTCATAAGGAGAGATCAGCTCTACATGCCACCTCGGGCAGGATTCTCCGATGCGGAATAAAAAAATATAAATACCAGGAAGGAATTAATCATGGATAGGTTTTCTCGCACCCTATTAGTGACTGGTCGGAAGACATCACGCAGGACTTCTCTGTTTAAGCCCCCGCAATTAACAGGAACTAACCACCCAAACGGCCGTTTTTCTTCCTGGCTGTTTCTGTTGCTGGCATTAATCGGATTACTTGCCGCAATGCCGGTTCAGGCCGATGTGGGTTTTAGCGGATCAATCAAGCCGTCTCCACAAAACAATGTCCCACCCAATACCCGGATCACCTATTCTTTTACAGTAATTGGTTTGGGCGATATTGAATTTGGAGGGGGATTCCCGCAGATCACGATACTGGAAAACAGGCAGAACATATCCTCACAATTCAGCTCTTCGGCATGCGTCCTCGATGGTAGATTCTTTTGCGGAACACGGCTGGCCGGGAGGAAAACCAGGGCGCTTGATTTTAGTTGGACACCACAGCAACCCGGCACCCACTCACTGACCTTCCTGTTAACCTGTACCAACTCTGGTATAGCCTGCACAGGCGCTGCGAGAACCGTCACTACCATTGTTGCCGTCCCCCCAACCCCTCCTACCGCCGACGCCGGACCTGACCAGACGGTGACCGACACCGATAATAACGGCTCCGAGGCGGTTGCTTTGAACGGCAATGGCTCATCGGATTCGGATGGCGAGATCGCGAGTTTTCAATGGCTGGTAGGCGGCAAGGAGATCGGCAGCGGCGTCAAGCCAACCGTCAACCTGGGGGTCGGTAAGCATACGATCACTCTGATAGTCACCGACGATGATGGGCTGACCGACAATGATACCGTGGTCATTACCGTCAATGCCGGAAATACCGCCCCCACCGCCAATGCCGGACCAAACCAAGCAGTCACTGAC